>WGED01000423.1 GCA_015492915.1 Cyclobacteriaceae bacterium | reverse complement strand
GAACATTTGTGTTTAATTTCATTTTTGTCATGATGTTTGCCCATCCTTAAACTCAATAAATTACCCGAAGCAGGGCAAAAATGCACGCCAAAAAAATTTTATTGAATTTTATGCCCGAGGGCTTACGCCCACGGCTATTATTATGTCGCTCATTTGGAGCTTTTTTTCAGGTTTGATTGGAATTAACTTTAAATGCGTATGCACTGGGTGTAATATTGGTTCTTGCCATTCGTCCTTGTTAAGATATTCCACCTATGAAAAATCACCCTTTTCTCATAGCATCACCGTTTTGCCTGTCCTTACCGATTCGTCTGCGGCGAGCACGATACGGAGGCTGTTCACAGCATCGTCGAGATGATCGGTCAGATCGAGGTCTTCGCGAATGGCGCGCAGGAAAAACTCCTGCTCCAGATCGCAAAGTTCCTGATGGTCAGGCTCATCCTCGGTACTGATGATCTCATCAGGCCGTGTAAATTCGTTGTTTTCGTCCCGGTCGGCGTAGTGTACCTTCAGGCGGTTGGTCTTCGTGTGTGAGTCTATGTCGTCTGACCCTTTTTCTTTGCCTGATTCGGCGTCCATGATGTTCACGCATCCTTTCGGCCCCACCACATCCTTTACAAAAAAGGCCACTTCGCTGATCATCGGCCCCCAGCCGGCTTCGTACCATCCCACCGAGCCGTCCTCAAACCGTACCTGCAACTGGCCGTAGTTGTACATATCTTCGCTGACATCATCAGTGAGGCGGGCGCCGATAGCGCTCACGGAAACGGGTTTTGACCTTGTCATCTGGCACATCACATCCACATAGTGCACACCGCAATCGACGATGGGCGACATCGTTTCCATCAGCTTCAGCAGGGTAAACCATGTTTTGCCGCTGCTCTGCTGGTTCAGGTTCATGCGCATCACGAGCGGCTTGCCCAGTGTCCGGGCTATCTCAATAAATTTTTTCCATGACGGGTGCACACGAAGGATATAGCCGATCACCAGCTTTTTGTTGTGTTTTTTTGCTGTCTCCACCATGGCGACGGCGTCATCCAGATTGGGGGCGAGCGGTTTTTCACAAAAGACATGTGCCCCATGCTCAAGCGCCTTGATGGTGTATTCGGCGTGGGTGCCGGGGTAAGTGCAGACGGCAACGGCATCAGGTCTGGTGGCTACGAGGGCTGTGTCAAAATCATCGAATTGCGCCACGCCGCCCAATTCTTCGGCGAGCGGCGCGCGCCTTTTGGGTGTAGGGGCGACCAGCCCGACGAGCTCAAATCCTTCCAGTTTGTGATATGCCCTGGCGTGAGATGCACCCATGTTTCCGCATCCGATCACGACAACTTTTATTTTTTCTTTCATGGCAAAGTGATTTTTTGATTTACACGATTAAGATAATGGATTTATGCTAAAAAGCATGAATGATAAAGGCCTGTTGAAAATAATTCTGCCCCAGCTATGAAAAATCAGGCATTTTCAGCACCCTGTTTACCGCGGCTGATCAGGATGGTAGCCGCCAGCCCTACCACAGTAAAAATTGTGAGCATAAGGAAAAAATGCTGAAAACCCGGCAGGCCGGGGGCAGCGTCCAGGATGCGTCCGGCGATGGAATTGAAAAATACATCCGGCGTATAACCGATGGCCGAAATCAGTCCGACCGTCGTGCCCGTCAGGGCCTTTTGGATGTTTGTTTCCTCGAGCAGCGCGAAATAAATGCCTCGCAGGGCATACACGGCGGCGAAGGTAAGGATGATATTACCGAGGATGATACTCACGGAAACGGAAGCGGGAGACGCCATGGTCAGCGAAATATAATTGATCCCCAGCAACCCGAAAGATGCTATCAGTATTTTGGTGGCGGAGAAGCGATCGACCAAAATCCCCGCCAGTATCGCAGCCACCGCGCGGATGTAAGCGGCGTTCGACACCAGCCACGCAGCATCCACTTCGTTCATCCTGAGCACTTCCGTGGCGTACAGCGAATAATAATCAAGGCCACGGTAACCGCAATAGGCGCTCACCACCACCACGGCCTGCAGCCACACCAGGCGATTGCGTACCACCCTGCCAACGTGGCGCAGCAGGGGAGGCCTTTCTGTTTTTCTCATGCTTTTGGTGTCGGGAATGGTAAACCAGACCAGCAGTGCGGCAACAAAAGTGAGCAGCGTGTACAAATAAATGACCGCCCTCAGCGCTTCTTTTCTCTGCAAAAATGTCGCTTTTTCATGGGCTTCGGGCAATAAACTGCTGAACAACAACACGGCAAGGGTAGCGGCGCCCGCGGCAGCCAGCCCGCGCCCGCCGTCCAGAAAGCCGAAGGCCTTGCCCTGCGCCGGCTTACCGCCCCATTCACGCGTAGCCTTTATCAGGGCTGCCCAAAACATCAGGATGGTCGTGGCGCCCCACCAGGCAAACAGGACAGACATACCCAAAATCCCCGGGATCTCCGCGAGATACAGGCCGCCCAGCGCCGTGGCTACCAGCGACAGGCTCAGCAGCTTGCGGGCGGAGAACCGGTCGGCCAGCGCCCCGCCGGGAAAGTAGGAGATCATCGCCAGGATGCCATACATAGCCAGTATATCGCCCAGTTGGGCGTTGGTAAGGCGAAACACATCCAGCAGGACGGGACGGAAAAAGCGCGCCACATGAAAAGGAAGGCTGAAAATCATCTCCCCCGCCAGCACAAGGCTGAAGATGACGATCCATTTTCTATGATTTTTAGCTGTTTTGTTATCCGCCATCATTCAAATTTAACCCACACCCTGCTGCGCGGCGCAAGGGTCATGGAAATGGTGTTATTTTCATGAGTTATCTCCTCGCCTGTGAGTGCATTGACGGGTGTCTTTTCACTGAATTCCGGAGATTTCAACGTGAAGGAAGCCTCACTTTTGTTGTAATTGTGGATGAGCCAGTCTGCTTCGCCCAACGGCTGCACCACCACCCTCACGGGCGCCTGCAGGTCAAAGCCCAGTTTGGGATTTACGGCATCGTGCAAGGTATTGGCCCATGCTTCCGGGATTTCCAACAGGCCCAGCGGCTTCGGGCAGAGCAACACCTCGCCGACGGCGTCAAAATCAGCCTGCGAGAAGGTATGCGTATTGAGTGTGAAGACGTTCGCCGTTTTCGATTTGATGAAAAACGGTATTTTTTCATGGCCGGCCATCGCAGTCAGGAGCGTTTCGCCGTCGCTTACGCTGAGCCTGCTTTCGAGATCGAGACCGTATTTTACAGGTACGGCTTTTCCGTTCACCATGATTTTTCGGGCATTTACAGGGTCAATTTTCACAGGGTGGCTGATCCCGGCCATGGCGGCGAGCTTTGCGCCGTTTTTGGCATTTGCCAGAAATCCCGCCGTGAAAATGACCGTCGAGCCGTTTTTCAATGAATTTTCAACCTTTTTCAGAATATCAGCATCGGCAGCAGCCTGGGTGGGCAGAAAGACCACTTTGGCGTTTTCGGGGTATTCATGCACGGGAACCAGTGGGATGCCCAGCATACCTATAAAATCCATGATATACAGG
>WGED01000422.1 GCA_015492915.1 Cyclobacteriaceae bacterium | reverse complement strand
TCGTTATGAGAGGTTAAAGTACAACTTGTCCCGCCAGGGCGGGAAGAAAATCAGCACGTTTGATGAGGAGGCATAATGCACTTTTATGGTGACGAGTCAAACGTGAACGAAGTGCCTGATTTTGACGTAGTTTAAGCTCGGAATAGAAAGGTTATTGAGAATTTTGGGTTAAATTGCTCATCTGAGGTGTTATGCACAGAATGCGTTAAATTACAGGTTTAAAAATACCCTTTTATTCATGAATCGCTCAATGTTTGCATTACTGATGATACTGGCCGCTATCCTGCTGGCCACCCTGAGCAACTGCCTGGCCCGGGACACACGGCAAAAACCCAACATCATCTTCATCATGGCCGACGATCTGGGTCGCGAAGCTATCGGCGCGTATGGCTGTGATGAATATTCCACGCCGAATATTGACCGGCTGGCAAAGGAAGGCGCCAAGTTTAATTATTGCTACGCTACACCCCTTTGCACTCCCACCCGCGTACAACTCATGACGGGTAAGTACAATTTCAGGAATTACATAGGCTTTGGGTTGCTCGATCCTTCGGAGCGCACTTTTGGCAATCTGCTGAAAGATGCGGGATACACCACCTGTATAGCGGGCAAATGGCAGTTGCTGGGTAATGAACGGCAGCGCAAGCTGGCAGGGGGCCGCATCGGGTCGTGGCCTGAGGGCGCCGGTTTTGATGAGTATTGCCTGTGGCAGATCGATCAGCGCGGATCGCGGTACAAAGACCCTATGGTCACGATGACCGGCAGAAAAACGTCTGTTTTTCATGGCCGCTACGGGCCTGATGTGTTTGTGGAGTTCATCGAAAAATTTATCGAAAACCATGAAAATGAGCCCTTTTTCATATATTATCCCATGGTGCTCACCCACGACCCTTTTATTCCCACACCGGCAGATTCCGCTTTTGCCGCACCACTGAAAGACATGCACAGCGACACTACTTATTTTGCTTCGATGGTGCACTATGCCGACAGCCTGGTCGGCCGCATTGTTCGAAAGCTCGATGAAAAAGGCCTGCGCGACAATACCCTCATCATCTTCACGGGCGACAATGGCACGCACCGCAGTGTCATCACGCAATTCAATGGAAAGCCGTTCAGGGGCGACAAGGGCAGGCCGACGGATGCAGGCACCCATGTGCCACTGGTGGTCAGCTGGCCGGGACATGTGAATGCCGGCACGGTGAGTGATGCACTGATTGATTTCACGGATTTTTTGCCTACACTCATGGATGTGGCTGTTGCGAAGATACCCCGGGATTTTATTACGGATGGTATGAGTTTTTATCCTTTTTTGAATGGTGAAAAGTTTGAAGGGCGGGAGTGGATATTTTGTCATTATGATCCGAATTGGGGAAACCGTAAAAAAGCGAGATATGTACAAAACAGGGAATGGAAACTCTATGGAGATGGCAGGATTTATAACGTTAAAATCGACCCGCGCGAAACGGATCCACTCAATGAGGAACAATTAACCGATAAGCAAAAGAAATTCATCGAAGAATTCAGAGCTGTTTTGCAAAAAATGGAATAATTACCAACTTTTATAATGGAAATTCCTTCTTCACTAAATTTTCCGAAATGAACGGTTTAATAATACCTGTCCCGGGGACGATAAAGAAATTATTCTTTTTTTCTGTTGTGCTTACGGCTTTCATAGGTTGCGGGATCAAAAAAGAGCAGCCTATCAAGCATCCCAATATCGTGTACATCATGGCTGATGACCATGGTTATCAGGCCATCAGCGCTTATGACAAAAGACTGATTTCGACGCCAAATATTGACAAGCTGGCTGAACAGGGGGTCATTTTCCGAAACAGTTTTGTGACCAACTCCATCTGTGCGCCGAGCAGGGCGGTGCTGCTCACGGGCAAATTTAGTCATGTGAACGGGTTGCTTGACAATTCATCTAAATTCAACGGTGATCAGCAGACTTTCCCGAAATTATTACAACAGGCAGGATATCAGACGGCTATGGTGGGCAAGTGGCATCTGAAGAGCGAGCCCCAGGGTTTTGACTACTGGAACATTTTGCCGGGACAGGGACAATATTATAACCCTGATTTCATAGAAATGGGGGAGAAAAAACGTGTCGAAGGCTATGTTACCGAC
>WGED01000421.1 GCA_015492915.1 Cyclobacteriaceae bacterium | reverse complement strand
AGAGACAGGCATCACCCGCTTTGACGATCATTCCGGGAGGTATCGGCGGTCATTGGTGGTCACTTGATCTACCCTCCCTGAATCGCGTAAGTTAGCCGTCTGCTCGATTAGCAACCGTTTAGTCATATTTCTTGAGTTTTCGATATAACTCTGTCAATGCTTCAGGTGCGTAACCGCTCCATATTTCAAACTTTTTTCGGTACCGTTTGAATAAATTATATGGAATCTGTACCACGCGCCATCAATTAATATCCAAAGTTGTGCGCGACACTTTTTTAAGGTTTGTGGCTTGTCATTTTGCTGTAATTTTTTCGATTGAAGGATTGTCAACACACAAAAGTCCACAAGTAAAAAGCCCTTCATTAACCGTCATACCTCCAGGAGCTTCAACACTACTTATTGTCCTTTTTTATTTCTTGTTCTGTCATCTGTATCTCTTGGTCGTAATATTGGTGCTAACGTATGAATATAAACAATATGGCTTATATTTCTACTATAGCTTAAAAGTAAGGCGTCGTTATTTATCCGATATGGCATGATAAAGACACGTGCTGTTTATTTTTCCGGTACTTTCATCTAATCTGTTTATAAAGGTTGATCAGTCCATTGGTGGAGCTGTCGTGGGAGGTGACCCCTTTATCATCCTGCAATTCGGGAAGGATCTTGTTGGCGAGTTGTTTGCCTAGTTGTACGCCCCATTGGTCAAAGCTGTAAATATTCCATATCACGCCCTGCACGAAAATTTTGTGCTCGTACATGGCGATAAGGCTGCCGAGCGTTTCGGGTGTCAGCTTTCTGAACAGTATGGAGTTGGTGGGCTTGTTGCCTTCGAATACCTTAAAGGGCAGGAGGAAGACGATCTCCTCTTCCGTTTTGCCTGCTTTTTTCAGCTCGTCAAGTACTTCGTCTTCTGTTTTGCCTTTCATCAGCGCTTCTGTCTGGGCGAAGAAGTTGGCGAGCAATTTCTGATGGTGGTCGCCGATGGGGTTGTGTGAGACGGCGGGCGCCAGGAAGTCGCAAGGGATCAGCTTGGTACCCTGGTGGATTAGCTGGTAGAAAGCGTGCTGGCCGTTGGTGCCGGGCTCGCCCCAGATGATCGGGCCCGTCTGATAATTCACCCTTTTCCCATGGCGGTCAACCGATTTTCCGTTGCTCTCCATGTTGCCCTGCTGGAAGTAGGCCGGAAAGCGGTGCATATACTGATCGTAGGGGAGGATGGCCTCCGTCTCGGCGCCGAAGAAGTTGTTGTACCAGATGCCGATGAGCGCGAGGATCACGGGGATATTCTCATCGAACGGCGCCGTGCGGAAATGCTCGTCCATCCTGTGGGCGCCGAGCAGTAGTTTTTCATAGTTGTCATAGCCGATGCTGCACGCGATCGACAGCCCGATGGCAGACCACAACGAATAGCGGCCTCCCACCCAGTCCCAGAATTCAAACATGTTGGCCGTATCGATGCCGAAATCAGCCACGGCCTTCTTGTTGGTCGAGAGAGCAGCGAAGTGCTTCGCGATGTGTGTGTCATCGTTGGCTGCTTTCAGGAACCACTCCCGCGCTGTGAAGGCGTTGGTCATCGTCTCCTGCGTGGTGAAGGTCTTGGAGGCGATGAGGAAAAGGGTGGTCTCCGGATCAAGCTTTTTGAGTGTCTCGGCGATGTGCGTGCCGTCTACGTTCGACACGAAATGGACGTTGATATGCTCCTTTTTGTAGGGCTTGAGCGCCTCTGTGACCATATAGGGCCCGAGATCAGAGCCGCCTATGCCGATGTTGACGATGTCGGAAATGGGCTTGCCGGTATAGCCCCTCCATATCCCGGAGATGATCTTACCGGAAAAAACCTTCATTTTCTCAAGCACGGCACGCACGGCGGGCATCACATCCTTTCCGTCAACCAGTATTTGGCGGTCTGAGAAATTGCGCAGAGCGGTGTGGAGCACGGCCCTGTTTTCCGTGCGGTTGATCTTTTCGCCGTTGAAGAAGCTATCGATGGCGCCGTTGAGGTCTGCCTCTTCAGCCAGCTCAATGAGCAGCATGAGGGTTTCGGTCGTGATGCGGTTTTTCGAGAAATCGATGAGGATATCCTCAAATTTTAATGAAAATTTATCGAATCTCTCCGGGTCTTTTTCAAAGAGGTCCTTTATCCGTATGTCTTTGTTTTTCTCGTAATGGGCTTCCAGTTTTTTCCAGGCACCTGTCATTGTTGGGTTTATATCTTTTAACATGTCAGTCAGTTTATTTGAGATTGTACAGTGTTGACAAAATTAGTTAAAATGCCATAAGGGAAAATGGTTGAGGACAATAAGTTTTATGAGAACTGTGCTGTTTTTCATTATGATTTTTGTCGCGGATACGAGAATAGAACTGACTACGATCTGGTGTGAGAAGAGGATGGCGGGGCAGAGTATGAAAGAATGGCAGAGTATGAAAGAATGATGATTATTATTCCCATCGCGCCCTTTTATTCCTTGTAGAGAGCTTGCGCATTGGATTGCCCCTTCGGGGCCAGGGGTTGTACAGGCCATGAAAAAATGGCCGTTTTCTCATAGGAATCTTCCTTTGAGGGCACAGCCCGAAGAATCTGCTGATATGGACCACAAACCATCGCCATCATGTTGACAAAGGGAGACCCTTCGCTCTGTATTCTAAGGTAAAACCAAATGTTTATTAAAAAATTTAAGCAGCATGTTGATAAAGCGGCACATAAGGTGTTCTTCTTTTAACCACTGCAAAAATTCTATGCACTATTT
>WGED01000420.1 GCA_015492915.1 Cyclobacteriaceae bacterium | reverse complement strand
TTGAAGGAGGAGGAAGGATATAAATCTTTTTTTATAGTTATTTGTAGCGAAATTTGGTTTTTACTTGACTTTTTCCTTAATTTTTTTAAAATACGCTAATGTTCATTGCAGTTACGACATGCATATCATGAATTAGCTCCCGCCGATATATATATCACATCTTTGCCACATGTGTTAATGCAAGTTTGCTCCTGTTAGCTTTTTGGACAAACTTTTTAGTAAAGGGGTGGAAGCTTTTTTAAGCACCTGAATAAGCTGTTAGGAATACTAAAACACAATTTAGTCGTTTGAAAATTCCGGGGTAGAACAGGACCGTTCTCACCATTTTTCTTACCTGAAGCAGAAATAGCAAAAGGGACTTATCGTTCAAAATCAAGGTAAAGTTCGGGGAGTCCATTCATCCGGCTTGGGATGTTCTTGGTCAATCATGTGAGTCCTTTTAAGCTATCGCAACAATCAATGTGCTGGTAAGACAAAATTCTCTTTCTTTTTGGCTGTGAGCCTTTAAAGCTTTTCGAAGGGATTGGTATGTCTTTACGAGTTATGATCCTTACCCATGATGGGATGGGAATGAGCCATGCCGTACGCTCTTTAGCGCTGGCCTATGAACTGACCCGGGCGTTCCAGAAATCTTCTGTCCTGCTTTTGACTGACTTACCAATTATCGGTAAGCTGCATTTACCACCTTGTGTTGACTACATTCATCTTCCGGCTGTAATCCAAACTGATACAGAGGAACTCCAGGTCCGGCATCTGAATATTAAAGCAAAGCGTGCTTTGCGGATTCGGCATAAAATCATTCATGGAGCGGTAAAGGCCTACAAACCCCATTTGTTGCTGATTGATCGGGATCCCGGGCTCATGCCCGAAGAAAGCCATAAAATCCTTACCGATGTACAGAAAATTCGACCCCGCTGCAGGCGAATTTGGTGCCTTCCTGATAGTTGCGGTGAACCATCGTTTGTCGCCTCCTGGTGGAATAAAAACAAGATCTATGAACTGCTTGAACACCATGTCGATGAACTTTGGATTATGGGAAAAAGGGACCTCTTTGATTTACCATTCCACTACCGCTTTTCAAACCGGTTGAGAGCTAAAAGTTTTTTTATGGGATACCCGGATCTTGTAAAAAGCAGAAAAACGTCACATACCTCTGTAAGTTCATCTTTTGCAACGGAGCAAGCCGGACCGATTATTCTCCTGACGTGCGGCAGCGGTCATCATGCTTTTTCATTAGCCAATGTCTACCTCGATATGGTGCAGGAGATGGTGCCGACCACACCCGTGTATTCTGTGATCGTTACAGGTTTGATGATCCCGAAGCAGGCAAGAAAGAAGCTTAAAAAGAAGGCCAAAACCTTGCGCAACCTTCAGGTTCATCGGTTTACGAAAAGAATGATAGGATACATGAAATCGGCTGATGTAGTGATTCACACAGGTGGATTCAATTACTTTTGTGAAACCCGAAGTCTGTCCAAACGGACACTGGTTGTTCCGGAACCGCTCGATTCTGGAGAGCCCGGTCACCGCACCAATCTTCTTACTTCGGCAGGATGGGCATCCGGCATCCTGGAAAAACCCTGGGATGCACCCCAATTCGCCTCTATGCTGGATAAAATCCTCCACGAGAAGGTTGGTGATCCTTCTTCTCAGCCTGATACAGAGATTCCATTGGATGGATATCGGAATATTCTTACCAGAATTCGAACTATCATGTCTTTTCGTAATGCAGCATGAGGCCTGATAGTAGCAGGCGTTCTTTAAAAAATGGGGCCGTCTTAAAAGCATATAAAAATGCCTGACAGTTGTCATGCCGGCGTAAGCAGGAAGCAAAGAAAATCAATCAGTTCCGAATTCGCTTTCCGGCGATGGTCGGACACAGGTGTGCGAATGATCTTGATAAGAATGCTTCTGACGGCCCTCAGGGAGGTTCAAATTGCAGGTTGCCATGGGAGATTCAGCTCGACCCGAGTATCACCTCGCCCCGACTCGGCGGGACACGTCTTTTCGAATATTAATATATTCACAAGATGGCTACGGTTTGGGGCACTTACGACGAAATCTCAATATTTGTACTCAGCTTAAAAAGATACTACCGGATGTTTCCATTCTCATATTGGCAGATTCTCCGGTTGCGCCGTTTTTTCGCCTTCCACCGCAGTGTGATTTCATTAAGCTACCTACTATTGTGAAAGTTGATACGGGGGTGTGGAGGCCGACACAATTGCCTGTGAAGGACGAAGAATTATTGAAAATACGCAGGGATATCATACTCAACGTGATGCAAAGCTTCCGGCCGCATGTGTTTTTGGTTGACCACATGCCGCATGGGGTGCTTGGTGAGCTTAGCCGTCCTATAGAAACACTTAAGCGGCATTTTCCCCATACCCGTGTGATTCTTGGGCTACGAGACATTTTAGGGGCTCAGGCAACCATCAGAAAAATGTGGGAGACCGAAGGCGCTTTCGAAACGCTGGAAAGCTTCTATGACGGAATATGCATTTACGGGAGCAAAAGCATTTTCGATCTCGTCAAGGAATATCATTTTCCCCCCAAAATATGCTCCATGACCCGGTACTGTGGGTATGTAACGCGCAGCGACCGTGGAAGCCGAAATCAATCTCTATGGCAAAAATACGGCAATCACGAAAAAGGCAAGAAATTTATACTCCTGACCGGCGGGGGTGGTGCGGATGCTAATTTTTTTATGGAAAAATTTATTGATTCTGCGGAAATCTTGAACCGGCATATACCATTTCATGCTTTGCTTTGTGTCGGGCCGTTTATGCCTAAGAAGCAAATTTTGCATTTGCACCAGCGTACACAAGGATTACCTGTGAGAATCGTCCGTATGCTATCAGATAGCATCGGGCTCTTAAAGAGAGCCGATTTGGTGGTATCCATGGCAGGGTACAACACCGTCAGCGAAATTATGCGCTACCGGAAAAATGCGGTGATCGTGCCCAGGCCGGGTCCCAGCGCAGAACAAACCATGCGAACAACCCTCCTGGCAGGCCGGGGATTATTCAATGCCATTCACCAGGCACAATTGACCACGGAACGATTTTCTGAATTAATTTACATGCGGCTTACTTCACCACGAGTAATGCACGAAACACAAATACCGAATTTACAGGGAGCTCAAAACGCCGCCGGGTATTTAACTTCAATTCTTGCCGTACCATGAAGACCAGAAAGTTGGGCATCATCCTGAAAGGCTTTCCGCGATTATCGGAAACCTTTATTTTGAATGAACTTTTGCTGTTGGAAAAAGCCGGGTATAGGCTGCATATCTATGCACTGAGAGACCCCGGTGAGAAAAAAATCCATCCAGGGGTAAAGCAGCTCAAAGCGCCTGTTCGATACATTCCGGATGATTTGATTACAGGGTTCCGGCGAGTTTTTCGAGCTAATTGGCTGTTGTTTCAGAATCGCCCTTTTATCTATTTAAGGGAGTTTAGCCTGGCGTTCCTCAGGACGGTTTCCCGGCGGAGCTTCTCAACCCTGAAACGCTTTTTGCAAGCTGCCTATTTCGTTCATCAGCATGTTGTGCCGGAACAGCTAAGCTGGGTTCATGCGCATTTCAGCCACGGGCCGACCACTGTGGCCTATTTTGTCCGGCGATTATGCGGCGTTCCCTATAGCTTCACAGCGCATGCCAAAGATATTTATGTTCAAGAAAAAAAGTTTTTCCGGCAAAAAATTGATCAGGCCCGATTTGTCGTGACATGCACACAATACAACCTGTCTCTTATACACATCT
>WGED01000419.1 GCA_015492915.1 Cyclobacteriaceae bacterium | reverse complement strand
GGTTTAGACAATGTTGGCCGGAAAATATATTAACAAAGTAATTACTACTTAACCTCTAAAATTTTACTGACCAGACAATAAACATCAGAAGAAAATGAAAAAGTTAGCCATTCTGCTTATGCTTACAGTTGGAGCGGGGGTTCATTTTCAGGCCCAGGCCCAATTCATTAAAAGACTAAAAAGATCTGTACAAAACAAGGTTGAGGACAAAGCCATTGAAACAACTGAAAAAGGAATAGACAAAGCTTTTGATAAAGGAGAGGAGGAGCTTTGGGAGTCAATGGAAAAAGAGCGGAATCAGGGTGAAGATTCTGTCTATAGTGAAGATGACAGTGATGATGCAACGATGGGTGGGGATAATATGCCGGGACTTCAAAAAAAATATATGAAAATGATGGGAGGTGGCGCTCCGATTGAAATTGCCGATGTGTACACTTTCACAAAAAAAATACGCTACCACATCATTTCTGAGTCAAAGGAAGAGCAAGGTTCCATGGATTATACGCTCTGGTTGAACCCTGAAGAGGGATACACTGGTGGCGAACTCAGCAATTTCAAGGATGAATATAAAAGACCCGAAAATGAAGAGATGTCTTTACTGACGATTATAGATAATAAGCATGAAGCCATGATCATGCTGATGCCGGAACAGAAATTGGCTACTGTGATATCTACGGCCACTCCTGAAGGTATGGAGGATGAAATGGTCAAGGTGGAAGAAGTTGATGACGATAAATACGATGGTGAAAATGTCACATTTAAGAAAACAGGTCGCACAAAGAAAATTCTCGGCTATAATTGCGAAGAATATATAGTAACGGCTTCTGATAGCAAAAGCAGTATTTGGGTTACCAAAGAGATGGAGGACTATGATGAGGCGCTGTTGAAGAGCATGAAAGACGATTCACCTTTTATACTGACAGAGGGATTTGATGAACTTGAGGGTATGATGATGGAAATGAATGTCGAAGCGACGGATGATGAGACGGGAGATGAGGTAACAATGGCCATGAAAGTGGTGGAGGTCAGTGATGAGCCGGTGAAATTCGATATGTCTGATTATCAGAAAATGAATATAGGCGGACCTCCTTCCGATAAGTGATGAAATAATAATGATTATTCCCATCACGCGCCCTTTTATTCCCTGTAGAGAGCTTGCACATTGGGTTGCCCCTTCATGGGCCGGGGGTTGTACAGGCCATGAAAAAATGGCCGTTTTCTCATGGGAATCTCCCTTGCCGTCATTCTGAGGGATCAACCCGAAGAATCTGCTGTCATGAATCACTCCGACTCGTCCTTGTCTCCGACGAGGACGCACTCAACCGGACATTTGCAATGCCCCTCCGTCTATGTTTCATGAAAAAATCGTGATTTTCCCATGTCACCATCACGTTGCCATTGGGAGACCCATCACTTCACTCTGTCGTATGGAAAAACAATGATTTTTTTCAGCGCGCATTGGGTTGCCCCTCCAGGGGCCAGGGGTTGTGCAGACCATGAAAAAATAACGATTTTCTCATGGAAGTATCATTGCTCATGGACGGAGATCCCGGGATTCCGTTGGTATCCGGGAATTATCGCTAAATTATTTTTTCTCAAAAAAATAAGCGGGCTTCTATGATACTTCCGTACATCTTATGCCTCCCCTGTCCATTTCCACAATACATTTGTTACAGCGTGTACAACCAGATTCTGTGATTTGTCCGGTCTGAAGTTTTGTGAGGAATTGCGGATCGTGGATAAGTGGCCTGCCCAGCGCCATCAGTTCAAACCCGGCGTCGAGCACCATTTCGATATCCTGTTTTGAATTGACGCCCCCGAGATAAACGAGGGGCATTTTTACCACCTTACGGACCTCTTTTGCCTGGTTAAGAAAGAAAACAGGTGTAAACTCATATTTTTTGATCATGAAAGGGCCAAACAAGGCCATCGTAAGTTTTTCGGCAACGTTTTCTCCGTTTTGTATCATTCCTTTCAGGGGCACATCACCTCTCAGGAGATAGAATGGCGTCTTGCTCGTAAATCCTCCACTCAGCACGATGGCTGTGCAGCCGTTTTGCTCGAGCATTGAAGCGACGATTTTACAATCCTCCAGCGTGAATCCACCCTTAAAACCATCGCTCAGGTTCAGTTTGACCAGCACAGGAAAATCTGCTCCTGTTTTTGCACGAACCTTTCGCAATACTTCTATCGGAAAGCGCGCCCGGTTTTCTACACTGCCTCCGTATTCGTCTTTTCTTCTGTTGGTCCACGGACTCAAAAACTGGCTCAGCAAATAACCGTGGCCCATGTGTATCTCCACAGCGTCAAAACCTGCGTTTTTCAGATTGATAGCGGCCGAAGCAAAGGCGCCGGAAATTCTCTCTATGTCATGGCGATCCATGGCTTTTGAAAATGCCAGCCCCGACATAAAGCCGTATTCGTTGAAGATCCGGCTCGGCGCCAACGGCTTTCCGGTTTCGGTATTCTTTGAGAAATAGCCGCAATGGGTCAATTGGATGGATACTTTTCCGCCCGCATTGTGTACCGCCTTTGCCAGCAACTCCAGTTTTTCAAGACTTTTGTCATGGATGTACATCTGGTCTTTGAATGTTCTGCCATCGGGCGTAACGGCGCCATATGAAACAGTAGTCAGCGCCACATTCCCCTTAGCCATAGCCACATGATGATCAGTCAATTGCTGAGTGGGGAGGCCTTGTTCATACATCCCTTCGTAGGTAGCTGTTTTTATAAACCTGTTCTTTAGCTCCAGACCGTTTAATAAAAATTTTTCAAAGGCTCGTTGCATGATCTTATGGCAATGAATTCAGATAAACCATAATGAAAGAGGCATTGCCAGTGCGTTAAAATTTTTAACCCAAATCTCAATAACCTTTCTATTCCGAGCTTATACTACGTCAAAATCAGCCACTTCGTTCACGTTTGATTCGTCACCATAAAAGTGCATTATGCCTCCTCATCAAACGTGCTGATTTCCTTGTATTTTAACCTCTCATAAAAAAATCCTATTGAGAATTTTGGGTTTAAAAATTAATCCCATATCACAGGTGGATATTGATCTAAAATTATCTTTTTTTTCGATCAAAATTGATAAACTTGCCAGACAAAAATACCATAAGTGCATAACTGAATTTATTTATTGGAAAATAGGCGATAAGCATGGATCAAAAAGAAACAAAGAAGGTGTCCTATTACAGAAAACCGGAGGACATGACAACGGAAGAATGGCAAATCGCACTACGCAGGCAATTTGCTGAAAAACAGGACTTTAAAGTGAGAAAGTTGGATGCTCATCCGGTTTTTTCAGATTTCAGGGTCTTTAATCCGGAATCGGGCAATGAATATAAAGTGGCGATAAGAAGCTATGAGTTTGGAGAGAACTTTTGTACATGCCCCGATTTTAAAATTAACGGGTTGGGCACTTGTAAACATATAGAATTTGTTCTGAAACAATTGAAAGAAAACCCGGAGAATGATAAATACTGGCTCGGTGGCCATGAGCGCGTTTACTCCTCTTTCAGTGTAAAATACGGAAAAGAACGCAGGTTACAATTAAAAACAGGGGCCGTAAATGTCGAAAAGATAAATGAGCTGGCGAAGGGGTATTTTGATGAAAACAATTTTTTGTTGCCGGATAAATTTTTTGACGTCATCCATTTTATAGAAAAAGCCAGGGAACTCGACCCACAGTTCAGGATATATCCTGATGCACTCGAATTTATAATAAATGAGCGGGGAAGGGTATTGCGGGAGTCGCTGGTTGACAAGTGCTTTGACCAGGATATTGACAGCAAATATTTCGATGGACTGATCAAGGCTGACCTCTATCCCTATCAGCGTGAGGGTGTAATTAAAGCGGTGAAAGCGGGCAGGGTAATAATAGCAGACGAAATGGGCCTTGGGAAAACGATACAGGCCATTGCAGCCGCTGAATTTATGGGGCGGGAAATGCACATCAGCAATGTACTGGTGATCTGCCCTACATCCCTCAAGTATCAGTGGAAAAATGAGATAGAAAAATTTACAGACAGAAGTGTGCGGGTGATAGAAGGCACGGTAGAAAAGCGCAGGAAACAGTATCAGACCGATGGGTTTTTCAAGATTGTCAGCTACGGGGTCGGCCTTAATGACGTTGGCTATCTGAATGAGGCCGAATTTGACCTGGTCATCCTCGATGAGGCGCAGCGGATTAAAAACTGGAAAACGAAAACGGCCAAAGGGCTAAAGAAACTCCGCTCACAGTATGCTTTTGTGCTCACCGGCACCCCCCTTGAAAACAAACTTGAAGAACTACATTCGATTGTGGAGTTTATTGACCCGTACAAGCTGGGCGCTTTGTTCAGGTTTCTGGACAAACATCAGATAAAAGACGCCTCAGGCGGTAAAGTGATTGGATACCAGCACCTGAATGAAATAAACAAATTGCTGCATGATATCCTTATACGGCGGACCAAAAATGAAATACTGGGGCAATTACCCGAACGCATCGATAAAAATTATTTTGTAGATATGACTGACGAGCAATGGGTCATGCATGATGATCATTATACCATTGTGGCCAGATTGAAAAGCAAGTGGCAACGACTGGGGTTTTTGCCCGAAAAGGACCGTCAGCGTATGCTTATTGCGCTTGCCTGCATTCGCATGTCGTGCGACAGCACCTATATTCTCGATCAGGAATCGAGGCATGACAAGAAAATTGATGAACTGATGCGGATCATCAGCGATGTTATCGAAAGCGGTGATGACAAAATAGTGGTTTTCAGTGAATGGGAACGTATGACACGACTGGTGGGCAGGGAATTGCGCGCCTTAAACATCGGGTATGAGTATCTGCACGGCGCTATACCATCGCCCAGGCGCAAAGGCCTGATTGACAATTTCACAAAAGACCCTGATAAACGAGTTTTTCTGTCAACAGACGCCGGTGGCGTGGGCCTCAACCTACAGGCAGCCAATGTGATCATCAACCTGGACCTGCCATGGAACCCCGCTATACTGGAGCAGCGTATTGCACGCGTTCACCGCCTTGGTCAAAAAAAGCCTGTCATGGTTATCAATCTGATTTCTAAAGGTACGCTTGAGCATAAGATCCTTGGCGTGATCGGGTTTAAGAAATCCATTTTTGCCGGGGTGCTGGACGGTGGCGAAGACCAGGTGATGATGGATGAAGATAAGTTCGCAAAACTCATGAAAACTGTTGAGCAGTTCGATGAGTATGAGTTGCAGCAAACAGTAGGAGAAGATACGGGTGAGAAGGATATTGGAGCAACCGGTCCTGGGGCCAGAGAAAAGTCAGCCGTTGAAACGGGAATGGAAAAACGGGGCAAAACGCAAAAACATGAAACAAAATCGGGAAAGGGCGCCACGCAAAATATCAAACCTGAGGTTGCCGATTTGATAACCGCCGGGGCAAATTTCCTGGATCAATTGGGCAATACTTTTAGTAAAATGCAATCAGGGGAGATTAGCATCAATGACTTTGTCGAAAAAGATAAGGAAACAGGCCGCACATCCATAAAAATACCAGTTAAAGATGAAGAAACAGTCGTGAATGCCATTAATGCCATTGCCGGGATATTTGCTAATTTTATGAAAAAGGAATAAAAAAACCGGATTGACCTGATGAAAGCTTTAACCCGATTGTCAAAAAAATTCATGAAAAGACCGTGATCAAATACATTTATCTGTTGGCAGGCGGTGCTTTAGGTACGTATCTGCGATATTTTGTTTCCGGGTTGTCATACAAATGGTTTGACTGGACATTCCCCGTGGGCACGCTGGTGGTGAACCTGGCCGGGTCTTTTTTCATTGGTCTGCTGTGGGGTGTTTTTGAATCGCTTAACATGAATCCGAATATTCGTATTTTCCTTTTTGTAGGATTACTGGGCGGTTTCACAACTTTCTCATCCTTTATGCTCGAGACGCTCAATCTGTACAGAGACGGCGAAATAAAACTCGCTGTGTACAATTTGCTGACCAATAATATTTTTGGCGTCGTTCTCGTTGTCGCAGGTTTTCTGTTATCGAAATTTATTCTCACAACCATAAAATAATGCGCTCATGAAAATTCCACAAAATGGCGTACTCATCAGGATATTTATAGGGGAGAGCGACAGGTATAAGGACATTCCATTGTATGAAGCCATCATCAAAGAGGCACGTAAATTAGGCATTGCCGGTGCTACGGTCACGCGGGGGATCATGGGCTTCGGCGCCACCAGCCGTATCCATACGACAAAGATTATGAGGTTATCGGAAGATTTGCCGATTATTATTGAAATTGTTGATGCGGAAGAAAAGATCGGACTCCTCATGCCTTTTCTTGATAAGCACGTAAAAGAAGGGCTTATCACCATGGAAAATGTGAAAGTGATAAAATACCGCTATCAGAAGCCCTCATGAGAAAACAGGCATTTTTTCTTGTCGTAATTGTGCTGACTTTGCTGGAGGGGTGCGGAGAGGTGCGCCGATCGAGAGAGAAGAAGCATTTCGTGCATAAGGGCAATGTGGCATTCAGGGAGAAAATGTATCGCGATGCCATCCGCTATTATCGGGAGGCGATCAAAATTGACACAAATTATATGCAGGCGTATAATAATTTGTGTGTGGTATACGAGCAAACAGGCGAGCTGGACAAGGCGCTGAAAGCCTGTGACAAATGCCTCACCATTGACAGCACCTTTACCGATGGCAGATTCAACCGCGCCCATGTTTTCATCGGGTTGAAGCGATATTATGATGCGTTGGATGATCTGAAACAGATTGAGAACTCCTATGAGAATAAGGCGGATTTTTACTTCCTGACGGGGCTTGCCCTGTTCGGGTTGAAGGATTATAAAAATGCCGGAATTTCATTTGAAAATGCACTTAATCTGAATCCTGAAAATACGGAAATCATTCTGAACCTCGCTTCAGTTAATTACTACATAAAAAATTATGAAAAAGCCATGGAACTGGCTGAGGAAGCACTGGAACGGGACAACTCAAACCCCAATGCCTGGAATATAATAGGCATGGTAAATTTTAAAAACGGAAAGCTGCAGGATGCCGTGCAAGCCTATAATAAGGGCTTAAGCCTGAAATCAAACCATGCCTATATCCTCAATAACAGGGGAGCGGTGTATCTGGCAATGGAAATGCCTGAACGAGCGAAAAAGGACATTGATGAGAGTATTATGATCGACCCGGAAAATCCATGGGCTTACCGCAACAAAGGAATTTACTACCTGAAGAAAGGCGATCCGGACAACGCGCTGAGAATGTTTATGCAGTGCGCCGAAATGGACAATCTGATTGAATACAACGCATTTTATCTCGGTGAGACATACTTAATGCTCGGGAACAAGGAAAAAGCCTGTGAAGCCTTCAGGATTTCATGGAAAATGGGTGAAAAAGAAGGAGAAACAGCTTACCGGCACAATTGCCGGTAAGCCAATATTCTTATTTGATAAAGTTCTCAACATCTTCATGAGGTAACCCGAAAGCATCAGCCACAGCTTTGTAAACTACATTGCCGTTAATGATATTCAGGCCGAGCGCCAGTTCTTTGTGCTTGCGGCAAGCTTCTTTCCAGCCTTTGTTTGCCAGTTCGAGAGCGTAGGGCAACGTGGCATTGGTGAGTGCCACCGTTGAGGTATAAGGTACGGCTCCCGGCATATTGGCGACGCAATAATGTATTACCCCGTCGATGATAAATGTCGGATTCTGATGTGTTGTCGGTTTGCACGTCTCAATACACCCACCCTGATCAACGGCCACATCGATCAGCACAGCTCCCGGTTTCATGATACTGAGCATATCTCTGGTGATAAGGTGCGGCGCCTTCGCACCGGGTATCAGCACAGCACCGATGATGAGATCCTGCTGAGGCAATAATTCTCTGATATTGTATTCGTTTGACATCAACGTACTTACATTGGCGGGCATGATGTCGGACAGATACCTCAGTCGCTGGAGGTTAATATCCACGATCGTGACATCAGCGCCGAGACCGGCGGCCATCTTTGCAGCCTGTGTACCTACGATGCCTCCTCCGAGTATCAGCACTTTGGCGGGATTAACTCCCGGAACGCCACCGAGCAGGATGCCGCGTCCTTTCATGGGTTTTTCAAGATATTTGGCACCTTCCTGTACCGCCATCCTGCCCGCCACTTCCGACATAGGGATCAACAGCGGCAGACTGCGGTCGGCTTTTTCAACGGTTTCATATGCAAGGCAAACAGCTTTTGTACGGATCATGGCCTCGGTGAGCGGCTTGTACGAAGCAAAGTGAAAGTAGGTGAACAACAGTTGATTTTCTTTGATCAGATCATATTCCGGTTCGATCGGCTCCTTTACTTTGATGATCATATCGGCGATGCCATACACGTCTTCGATGGTGGGCAGAATTTTTGCACCTGCACGCACGTAATCATCATCGTGAAAGCCGCTGCCCTCACCGGCACTTTTCATTATATATACTTCATGGCCGTGTTTTGCCAGCTCTTTGGCACCTGCAGGTGTAAGGGCCACACGGTTTTCATTATTCTTGATTTCTTTTGGGACACCGATAATCATAATTCAAAATGTTTAGGTTTTTACTCCGCCAAATATACGCAGGAGTTTAAGATTTGCGAGTGTGTGCAGCCTGTTTTTATGATTAATTTTCATATGAATAATACGCGTATTTTTAGGGCTGAATGGTCGGCAGGGTTGAAAAAAGGTCATTTTCTCATAGCAAATTTTGCAAGAGTGAATCCTGATAATGCGAAATCAGGATATGATTGTAAAATCATAAAAAATTTCATGGGTTCATGCAAAAAGGGAAGAATATCCTGCCGGGAAAATGAAATAAAAAATATTGTTTTGAAAAAGTAGAACATAC
>WGED01000418.1 GCA_015492915.1 Cyclobacteriaceae bacterium | reverse complement strand
CGTTGACTTGCCCGTGGACTCAGGGCCCGTGATGGCGATTCTGTAAATAGTTCTTTCCCTGCTCAATGAGATTTAGATGATTTTTTTACAAAATATAAAAGTTTCGTTAAGGCATAGAGAAACACCCCAGGAAAAATCATTGATTTTTCCTGGCTGTTAGCAATTGGACATAAACCCACCAAGGGTTCGGAACCTTTGGTGGGTTGTGAGAGGAAAGGACCCATAAGGATTTTGAAAACCTTGTGGATTTTTATATTGGAGAGGGCATGAAAAAAAACCTATTTTTACAACTTCAAAAAATCACTGATTTCTCATATGATAAAAGTAAGAGCGGCAAACCGCAATGATATCCCCGCGATCATCAGCTTTCAACTCAGTATGGCTATGGAGACGGAAGGCCTCGAACTTGATAAACCCGTCCTGGAGCAGGGCGTAACGGCTGTTTTCGACGACCCTTCTAAAGGAGCGTATTTCATCGCCGAAAAGGATAGCGAGCCTGTGGGCGGACTGATGACCACCTACGAGTGGAGCGACTGGCGCAACGGGACCATCCTCTGGATACAGTCTGTCTATGTGAAAAAAGAACACCGCAAGCAGGGTATCTACCGCAAACTGTATGAGCATGTAAAATCGCTGGTGCTGGAGCAGGGATCGCCCTACCGCGGCATCAGGCTTTATGTCGATAAAACGAATGTGGCTGCACAGCAGGTGTACGCAAAGCTGGGTATGAACAACCACCATTACGAGATGTTTGAGTGGATGAAGGAGTTTTAAGTTCCAGGTACTGGGTACTGGGTACTGGGCACTGGTTGGTTCATACAAGCTCTTTGTACTGTATTTCGTAAAGCCTGGCGTAAAATCCTCCTTTTTTCAGTAATTCCTGATGGGTGCCCTGTTCCACGATTCTGCCGTGATCGAGAACGAGGATGTTGTCTGCATTCTGGATGGTGGACAGCCTGTGGGCGATGACGATGGAGGTGCGGTCTGAGAGCATCTTCTCAATGGCGCTGTGCACAAGCTCCTCCGTCTCCGTATCGACCGATGAGGTAGCCTCATCAAGGATCAGTATTTCGGGGTCATAGACCATCGCGCGGATGAAGGAGATGAGTTGGCGCTGCCCGACGGAAAGCGTTGCGCCGCGCTCCCGCACGTTGTAATCGAGCTTGCCGGGGAGCTGGTCGATGAAACGGCGGGCGCCCACATGCTCGGCAGCCTCGTATATCTGTTGCCTCGTGATCTCATGGTTGCCCAGTGTGATGTTGGTCTCGATGGTGTCGGAAAAAAGAAATACATCCTGCAGCACCACACCGATATGGCTTCGGAGAGCCCTGAGGTCGTAATCTTTCACGGACACGCCGTCTATGAGAATTTGGCCTTTTTGGATATCATAAAACCTCGTCAGGAGGTTGATAATGGACGATTTGCCGGCACCCGTGGCACCCACCAGCGCGAGCGTTTTGCCGCTTTCGGCTTTAAACGAAATATCCTTTAATACATATTCTTCCCCATTGTAGGCAAACCACACATTTTTAAATTCCACATCACCTCTGAGCTGTTCCGGAGCGTGTTTCCCGTTATCCGGAATGTGCTCGTCGCTGTCGAGAAGGGTGAAGATACGTGAGGAACTCACGATGCCCATCTGCAATGTGTTGAAGCGGTCCGCGATCTGGCGGATGGGACGGAAGAACATATTCAGATACATGATGAAGGCTGTCAAATCACCGAAAGTGGTGTACTCCTGTATCACGCCCCTGGCGCCGAACCAAACGATCAGCCCGATGCCGAGCGCCTGTATGACTTCCGACACAGGGTAATAGACCGAATAATAAAACACCGTGTGGATATGCGCTTTGCGGTGTTCCTTGTTGATCTCTTCAAACTTACGGTATTCGCGCTCTTCGCTGTTGAACAATTGCACGATGCTCATGCCCGTGATGTGCTCCTGCACGAAGGCGTTGAGATTCGACACGGCGGTGCGCACTTCATTGAATGCTTTTTTGACTTTTTCCTTGAAGATGTACGTGGCGATGACCAGCAGCGGGAAGGTGGACAGGCTGATCAGCGTGAGCTTCCAGTTGAGATAGAACATGAAAGCGAGGATAAAAATGAGCTGCAGTACATCCGCGATGAGTGCCGCCAGTCCCTGGCTGAACACCTCGGAGAGCGTCTCGATGTCCGACACCGTGCGCGTGACGAGCCTGCCGATGGGTGTGCGGTCGAAGAATTTCAGTTGCATCCGTAGCAGGTGGCCGTAGAGCTTCACCCTGATGTCTTTAATAATGTATTGTCCCAGCCATCCCGAAAGATAGGTATGAAAATATTGCAATATTCCCGTGATGATGATCAGTATAAGCAGCAGCACGGTGATGATCAGCAGGCCGTGGTAGTCATTCACACTGATGTAATCGTCGATGGCCACGGAGACGAGCAAAGGCCTGAGCGGCCCAAGGATGCCCATCGTGATCGTCATAAAGATGAGCAGGTAAAAACGCAGCGAATATGGCCTGATAAAATCGTACAGGCGCCTGAGCACCTGCAGGTCAATGATCTTTCCGCTGACTTGTTCCTTTTGCATGTTCAGTCGATAAATATTTCTTCGGGATAAATGACACGGTTGAGATAAAGTCCTTCCGACGGCACGGTTCGTCCTGCTTTGCTCCTGTCCCTGGCGTCCATGATCTCCCGCACATCTTCCACGGCGATCTTTTTTTCATTCACCATGAGCAATGTGCCCACCACGGCACGCACCATACCCCGCAGAAAGCGGTTGGCGCTGATCGTGAAACGACACCCTCCTTCCGTGGTCTCCCACACCGCTTGCATCACCACACAACAAAAGTGATTGACATCCGTCTTCACCTTGCTGAAGGACTCAAAGTCATGCTTCCCCATCAATAATCGCGCAGCGGCATTCACCTTGTCAATGTCTATGGCTCTCGGATAAATATAGGCCTCATTGATCCGGAAAGGGTCTTTTTCTGTCAAAATCTCATACACATATTCCCTCGATACGGCATCATAGCGTGCATGGGCGTCCTCTCTGACACGCCGCACGGAGCGTAATGCTATGTCCTCAGGCAGCACGGCGTTGAGGTGATAGCGGAAATCTTCCGCATCGAGCGCTTTCTCAAAATCAGCATGAAAAAACTGCTGTTTTGCATGCACGCCCGTGTCGGTACGGCCGCTGCCCACGACGGTGATGCTCCTGCCGGTGATCTGCCGCAGCCTGTCCTGTACCACCTGCTGGATGCTCACAGCATTGGCCTGCATCTGCCAGCCGTGATAGCGGGTGCCCTTGTAGGCGATCTCAAAAAAATATCTGTTGTTTCTCATGGATTGAACTGCAAAGATAACCATCCGGCTCATGAAAATTCGACATAATTATATAATTCATAACCATTCCATTATTTTTGCCTCGAAATCGACATTGTGAAGTTTCACGGTTGTTTCCTTTTTAATCTTTGTGCAGTTTCGTGACTTCTTCTTGTTTCTTTGCGAAATAGCTGTTACTCGGAGTTGTGCAAAGAAGGCACAAAGATTCACAGAGAAAAATTTATGATTATCCGCTTGTATTCACATTTTACGGTTTTATGCATATTTGAATAAAACACGCATTGCAAATGCTCCATATGGGCCCGTCCTCGTTGCTTCCGCCTGTTGTCAAGGCGGAAGAGGACGATATTTGCTTATATGTATGAATACGGATAGTCAATGAAAAATTCCATAA
>WGED01000417.1 GCA_015492915.1 Cyclobacteriaceae bacterium | reverse complement strand
GTACATGAAATAATGGGGATTTTCGGGATGCAGGCGGATGGGGCCGCCGGTGTCATGGCTTTGTACTCCGCTCTCAGGTCCGGGTGCTGTGCCGCATCCGGATAGCAGGGCCAATAAAAAGGCAAAAAATAACAGATTTTTCATGGCATGATGATGTTTGATGGATCACCATAATTTAGCCTGTGGTGCCGGCAATCCAAACAAAATGGCGAAGAAAAATTTTCATCCACCCATCATGCCTTCGTGTTTTTCAGCCGTGATCTCACCTGTCCGATGATCCTTTCCACATCCTCAACGGAAATGTTGTGGATGTCGGCGATCTCCGTCTTCGACAGTTTCACAAAAACATAGTGATCGATGACCGACTGTGCCAGCTCGGGCAGGTCGCTGTAAGCCTTGCCTATGACTTTCCGGTCTTTTTCGCTCAGCGCCTCCTTTTCTTCCAGCCCGAAGGTCTCCACCAGTTCGCCGATCTGGCTTTCCTCCAGCAACACCACATTCACCCTGACTATTGTGGGTTGATAAGAGATGTCCACTTCTTCAAGCTCATCCATTAGCAACAATTCGCCCTCGGCGTCCGCCGTATAGGCTTCTTCGAGCTCTTTGGTTTCTCTGGCCAGAAGCTCTTCCACGGATATCCGCTTACCCGAGTGCTTTTCCCTGAGGCTGCCGAGCACCTCATTGGCCAGCCTGTACAGATTCACTTTCAGTTCCCCCTCGCCGCTGAGGCCATCCGGATATTTATCATACAATTTCAGATACACTTCATCGGTCACATCATCGGTGGTGTATTCGTTTTTCGGAATGATGCCGCGTACTTCCCACTGTCGCAGTTTATGACGAATCAGTCTTTTCAGCTCCGGCAGAAACTCCGCCAGTACCTTGTTGAATTCTTCCCTGTTGCCCGCTTCTTTGTGTGTTTTCAATACGCTTATATCTGTCATTTTTTCATCCTCCTTTCATGAAAATGAACCAATATTTATTATGGAATTAATATTCAAATCGCATACCAGCGCCGATTTCTGACAGACTGACATTTTAACGTCTTTTTCATGGGGTTTTTTACACTTAAATTAAGACTGAGAATGGGGTATATTTAAACAATCCGAAAATTTTTTTGTTAAATGCTGTAAGGAAACAGGATCTTTCACGACTAACCAAGTGAACCAAATTTAAAAATTTATCAAAATGAAAAACTTATTCAAAAATTCAGCAATCTTATTGGGGATAGTAATAGCTGCGGCTTTTACCCTCAATGTTGTAAGTGGAAACCAAAACACAAGCGTGCTAAGCGACCAAAGTGAAATTGCTATGGCGAGTGTTACGGGTATGAATGTCTTTGACTCCGGAAAGTGTAATGACGGCAAGGACATGAAGAAGCATGAGAAGTCCGACAAAAAGGACAGCGAAGCATAAAGCAAAAAAGACGCAAAATGTGGAAATGGCGACAGCAAATGTGGCGACGGCAAATGCGGTAAAGATTCTAAAGAGTCAAAAAAATCAGAAAAAAAGGAAAAAGATAAGGAAATGAAATGTGGAGATGGCAAATGCGGTAGTTAAAACTACCTTTTGTCTGATTTGATTTAAGGTTGCTGTTATGACGTAATTCTCTTCAACAGCAACTTTTTTTTGTCCAAAAATTAATTATTCGTATAAAAATCGTGAAAGAAATGAAGACCTTACAATATAAATTAACCGAAATACCGGTGCGGATAGCCGGTATCGGAAAGAAAGCAAAAGACTTGTCGCTACTGGCCATCCGCCTTATCCTCGCTTACGGATTTTTCGGACCTGCCATGATGAAGTGGAATGACATTCATGCCGTTGGTGACTGGTTTGCCTCTATGAATTATCCTTTCCCATATGCTAATGCCTACATGGCCGGGGTTACCGAAGTGACCGGAGTCATACTGCTCACTTTTGGGCTTGGCGCCCGTCTGATCAGCCTTCCGCTGATGGTGGTGATGCTCGTCGCTATTTTCACCGTTCATATTGGTAATGGCTTTGAAGCTGGAAACAATGGATTTGAGATTCCGCTTTATTACCTGGTTATGTTGTTCACGTTGTTTGTCTACGGTCCGGGTAAGATTAGCCTCGACAACCTGATCAACAGATCGCGCGAAAAGAAAATCTCCCGGTAATCATTGTGCCCTTTGTATTTTATCAATAGATTGGAATATAAAGCCATCGATGCAATCAACCGTGACAGAGATCAATCCAGAGAGATGGGTGCATTCATACGGCGACTATTTGTACAATTATGCACTTAGTCGTCTGTATTCAAAAGATCTTGCCGAAGATATTTTACAGGAAACCTTCCTTTACGCCTGGCAGAGCAGGGATTCTTTTTCCGGCAAAAGTACAGAAAGGACCTGGCTGATCTCAATCCTCAAGAGAAAAATTGCCGATCATTACCGGGAAAAGGCGACTAAGAAAGAGCAGGGCATCGAATTCAATACACCATTCATACAGGGAGATTTTCTGCAAGGTAAATGGAATGATGAAAGGGCGCCTCATGATTGGGGTGTCGATGAGGACGATCTGTCAAAAGATGAAAATTTCATGCGCAGCATCAGACAATGCATTTCACATTTGCCGGATAAATGGAAAGCGGTTTTCACGCTGAAACACATTGAAGAACTAACTAATAATGAAATTTGTGAGATGCTGGACATGAGCGATAATAATATCTGGACTATTCTGCACCGGTCCCGGCTGAGACTGAGAGCGTGCATAGAAAACCTGTGGTTTAAAAAAATCTGATGAGAAATTAGATGAAAAAGACACTAATAAACAGAATACGAAATCTGATGATGAAGATGATGATCACCTGCGAACAGGCGAGTTTTCTCATCGACAAAGAGCAATACACGCTGTTGAGTGCGAAGGAAAAGTTCAATCTTAGGATGCATTTGCTTACCTGCAAATTCTGCACGTTATACAAAATCGAAAGTCATCTGATCAACAATGAGATAAAACGGGTTGTCACCTTTAATGAGGCGGAGATAAGGCTCAGTGACGAGCAGAAAAGCCGAATCATTAAAAAACTTAAAATGGAAGAAGACTAAGCTATTAAGGCATGAAGGAAGGGTCAATAGAGCGGAGGTATAAAAAATCACCGGAATCTCATGGCAAAATGTCGCGGCATGATTTTCTCAAAGGCATGCTGGTTGCGGGTGTGGCAGCCCATATTCCTTTTCTGACTTCATGCGGGGAACGGCCTTCAAAAAAGGAGATCAGGCAACTGAGCAAGCTGAGCAATGATCAATTGGAAATTGTGAGAGTCGTTCAGGATATTTTGTTTCCGTCCGACGGCAACGGCCCCGGAGCCAATGATGTAGAGGCGCATTACTACCTCGACTGGGTGGTCTCTGATCCAAGGATGGACGCTGAGGATTCGGAATATATCATCGACGGCATCGGATGGGTGGATGAGACGGCTCAGGAAGATTATTCTAAGGGCTTTTTAAGCCTGTCCGGGCATGAACAGGAGGATGTGATCCGTAAAATCTCAAAAGAGGGATGGGGCGAAGACTGGCTGTCAACTATTCTTAATTATATTTTCGAAGCCTTGCTCAGCGATCCGCTCTATGGCGGCAATCCGAAAGAGGCGGGCTGGAAATGGCTGGAGGTGTACCCCGGCTATCCGAGGCCTGATAAATCATTGCTCTACCCGGAAATTCTCAAAACGGTAATCACCGGCGGGTGAACCATGACATGAAAAATAAGCAATTTGACATATGCATTATCGGTAGTGGAGCAGGGGCGGGGCCTGTGGCCTATGAATTGTCAAAGGCTGGCTATGCTGTAGTGGTGCTGGAAAAAGGCCCGTGGTTTCGGACGAAACATTTTACCAAAGATGAGATTGTCACTTCACGCCGAAGTGTTTATACGCCGACTCTCAAAGATGAGCCGCAGGTGATCGAAAGTCAGGATGATGACGGCGAATGGATCGCGAAATCGAATTACAAGACCGGACGCGACTTCTGGAACGGCAACTGCGTAGGCGGATCGTCTAATTTTATGAGCGGCTATTTTCATCGAATGAAACCCATGGATTTCAGGCTATTATCCGAGTACAGCGAGATTGAGGGGGCCAACATTGTGGACTGGCCGATCAGTTATGAGGAACTTGAGCCTTATTACACGAAAGTAGAAAGGGTCATCGGGGTGTCGGGCAGGATCGTGGATCATGATGCACAGGAGCCGAGGAGTACAGACAACTTCCCTTTTCCTCCTCTTGAAGAAAATGTTATTTCTTCATGGATCGATAAGGCAGCCGACAAGCAAGGTTACAAAATGGTTCCGGTGCCGCGCGCTATTTTGTCACAACCGAAGGATAAGCGCAATGCCTGTGTCTATTCAAACTATTGCGGCAGCTACGGATGCTCCTCCGACGCCAAGGGCAGCTCGAGGGCGAGCTTGCTGAACCTTGCCCTTGAAACCGGAAACTGTACCATCCTGCCCAATTCAAAAGTATTCCACCTTGAAACAGATGGTCACCGCAACGTGGTGAAAGCGCATTATTACAATATCAATGGAGAAAAAGAGTTTGTAGAGGCAGGCATATACGCCGTGGCAGGGCAGGCCGTCGAGACTTCCCGCCTGCTGCTGATGAGCAAAAATCGTGAATTTCCCATGGGCCTGGCCAATAATTCGGGACAGGTTGGTAAAAATCTTATTTTCTCCGCCGGGGGCACTGGTTGGGGCCATTTTTATTATAATGATCTCCCGGAAGAGGCCGTGGATAAATTGAAAATGCCCGGGCTGTTTGTCAACCGCTCCATTCATCACTGGTACGAGATCAATGATCCGGAGGCATTCCCGCAAAGGGTAAAAGGCGGTATCGTGGATTTCCTTTTCGAGCATCCCAACTCGATCCGAAGGGCGGTGCGGTGCAAATGGGACAATGACGGCAACCTGGTCTATGGCAGTGAACTGAAAAAGCGTGTCCACAGTTATTTCACAGGGCAGCGCCGCCTGAACTTCGAGGTGTTTTGCGACTGGTTGCCCAATGATAATTGCTTTGTGAGCCTTTCGGATAAAGTCGCCGACAAATGGGGTGATCCGGTTGCCAAAATCCGGACCGGGTATCACCCGCACGATCTGAAGGTCGGGGAGTACCTTGCAGAGCGGGCAGAAGAATTACTCAGAGCAATGGGCGCCCATAATGTCAATTCGGGTATCAGCGGCTCGCCCCCGCCCAATCTGCAGGCCGGCGGCTGCCGTTTCGGGCATGACCCGGCCACATCGGTGCTGGATGCCGATTGCAAAGCCCATGAAGTGAACAACCTGTATGTGACCGACGGCAGCTTTATGCCTACAGGCGGCAGTACTACCTATACCTGGACGATCTATGCAAACTCGTTCAGGGTGGCGGATAAGATATTGGAAAAAATGTCAGGCAGGAAAAAAATTGCAGCGGGCTAACCCGCTGCGCTTTTTAATGTATAGTCTTGCTCAATCTTTGACACATCTGACGGGATTCCCCTGATTTGGGATCTGCGCCCGAGACATGGCAATTTTCGGATTGCAACACCCAATGTCTCTGTAGGTTATATTGCCGCTCAGTGATGTTGCCGTCCAGAACCTCGTCTGGGCTTTGATCTCTATAAAGTTTTTGTTTGTTTCATCGCGCCGGCCGGTGCCGCGGGCGTTGAACCCCGTAATATTGGTGCCGGTATTTCCGGTAATCCAGTATGTAGTGCCTTTCTCTTTTAGTTTATCACCCTCATTGCTGCCTCTTTGGTTGCCCATGAAAAAGGCGTCAAAATGACTCATCCCTATAAGCAGTTCAAGCATGGACCACTCCTCGGTTGTTGGCAGGTGCCAGCCGGCCGGGCATGAAGTTTTAGCCATTTCCCAGTTGTACAGCACACCGTAATCGGTATAATTCGCAGTAGCTTTGGCGGCAGTTACATCCGTGCCATTATAATCATAAACCCAATAACCGCATTCTGCATCGGGTGCGCATACCTCGGGCAGATAGGCCAGGTTTTCTGCTATCCAGGTCAGGCCAAAGATGCTTACTGTCTTATAAACTTTACTGTCCCGGCTGTCGGTATATGTCCCGGTCTGGATTGTGAAACTTTTCGTAGTAAATGTTTTCTCTGCACCATAACCAATGCCGGTGTTATTGATGACAAAGGCCTTGGCATAATATGTAGTATTTTCCTTCAGGGCGGTCACCGGCACGTCAAAACTCATGCCCGTATCCCAGGTATCGTACTGAAAAAAACCTTCATTATTCTGATGATCGGGGTTTGGAGTGGTACTCCACACCACTCCTTTGGTGAGCGTTGCAGCGCCTCCGTCATCTGTGATCGTAATGGGGCAAACAGCGGTATGGGCCGTAATGCCCGTGACATCGCCGGTGGTAACAGCCGGCGGACCTTCTTTTGTCTCAAATCTCCAGCCTGTCCCATACGAGGTGCCCGCACTGTTGGTGGCGTAAGGCCGTACATAATAAAATGTTTTTGCACTTGCCAGGCTGATCGTCGCCGTAAAGGTGCCCGTACCGCTGCCCGCCTCGATGGAGCCTTCATTGTTATCGAGCGTGGGGTTGGGCTCTACATCTTCCCTGGCCCATACAAATCCGCGGACCGTTACGGCGGAGCCACCGTCTGATGTTATTTCCGCAATACACTCCGCAGAGTTATGGGTGATTTTATTCGGATCCACATTTGTCATTTCCAATACAGGCAGTCCGGCTGTCACGAAACTCTTTTCTTCACCGTAAGCCGTGCCTGAACCATTGGTAGCGTAGGCCCTCACATAATACGTGGTATTGGCCGCCAGGCCCGTCAGGGTGCTCATAAATGCGCCTGTGCCCGTGCCGTCTGCCGTCATGCCCGAATTACTTTCTGTGGTAGGTCCGCTCGTCTCTGCCCATACCACGCCGCGGGCGGTCACCTCGGCGCCGCCGTTGTCCGTCACCGTGCCGCCGCCTTTGGCAGAATTGCCTGTGATATCCGTAATATCGGCGGTGGTCACTGTGGGCGCCAGTGCTGTCAGTTCAACCGTGACCTGCGACATGGCGGTGAGGCCGCCATCATCCGTTGCCACCGCTTTGATAATATGTGAACCTGAGGCGGCTCCGGAAGTATTCCAGTCATAAGTATATGGCGATGTCTTCAGGGTGGCCACCGTGGTGCCGTCGATACTGATCTTTACATTTGCTATCGATCCGTCAGTGTCGGTAGCCGAAACTGTTATCTTAACAGTAGTCCCGAGCGAGATGACCTCATTATTTGCCGGATTGGTAATGTTGCATGACGGGGCTTTATTGGGCTTCTCTTCTTCTGTGGTGCCACAATTTTCGAATACTAAAAACATTGCAATCGAAAAAAGTGTCGTAAGAAAATTTAATAGTTGTTTTTTCATGGCTTTGGGTTTTTAGTTAAAAATGAGTTAGCGGGAATTTGATTTGGAGTGGTTATGAAATGGTTCATGGAAGAGAAGTAATAAAGTGATACAGACAGCCTTAAAAAATACATAAAGGCGTTCGGATAGCTTTCCTTAAAAATATCACAACTATAAACAAAATTTTTGTTTGGGGATAACATAAACTTTGTCTTCAGATGAAAAAGGCAGGATTAAAAAAGGCAGGTAATTGTAATCAATTGATTTCTAAATGTTAATAAGGGTGCGGTTTCCAATCCTAATGAAGAAATATAAAAATAATGAAATAAAATAACAAGAAATTAAAACTATTTTTTGACAATAGAATATCGGCAACACTATGGGTTGATCGGGTTTGATTTGACCGGTTGAAGTTTCCTACTTATATCTACCTGTCGAGCCATGCCTTGAACTTCTTGACCCTGTCGCGGCTGACGATGATCTCTTCTTTCGCGGGAGGCGTAAGATGGAGCTTTAATCTGCCGCTGAACCAGGTGCTGATCTTGCCGACACTTTCGATGTTTAGGATGATTTTTCTGTTGATCTGGAAAAAATCATCAAGATCCATCTGTTTCGACAATTCGGCAATGGGATAATCGACGATATATCGCTGTCTGTCAAAGAGCACCGCAAATGTGACACCTTTATCGGAGATTAGCCAAGCGATGTCTGTTGCATTGACTGTCTGAAACTGATCACCGATCCTGATCAGGAAGCGCCTTTTATGTGTAAAGTTAGTTTTTTGGAAGATCTCTTCCAGCAACTTCTTCTCCGGTAATCTGAATGCTCCTTCAAACTTCCTGAGTTTGTTCAGGGCTCTTCTGATATCCCTGATATCATAAGGCTTTATGATGTAGTCTATGCTGTTTACACGAAAAGATCGAATCGCATATTCGCTGAATGCCGTGGTGAAAATGATGGGCGCCGTGATTTCGACGGCATTGAAAATCTCGAAGCAGTTACCGTCTGTCAGGATAATATCCTGAAAAATAAGATCAGGCATCTCATGCTCCTGCAGCCACCGGATGCCTTCTTTGACGGAACTCAGGACTTCGACGACACGGATGTCCTCATCACAACTTTTCAGCAGTTCTGTCAGCCGGTTGGCTGTATGCTTTTCGTCTTCAAATATTAAAACGTTCATATTGTTCGCTGGTCAATAACGGTACGATTACTCTGAATTCAACTTCTGTCGTCACAATCTCGACCGGTCTGGGCGATAGTTGCGAGTAGCGCCTCACCAGGTTATCAAGACCCTGTTTGGTCGATGGTTCAAAATCTTTTCGCTTGTTAAGGTTGTTGATCACGATCAGGCTTTTCATATCATTGATAACCTGAATTTTCAGAGGCTTTTCTTTGGTAAACTTGTTGTGTTTTACGGCATTCTCCACCAGCGACTGTAGCGTGGCAGGCGAGATATAAGCATGTTCAACCGTTTTCTCATTCAGGGCGCTTTCAAAAATAATCCCTTCCTCAAAGCGTGTCTGGAGTAAAAACAGATAATCCTCAGTAAATACGACCTCATCTTTCAGGGGCACCAGGATAAATTCATTTTTTTCAATCACATATCGCAGCATACGGGACAATCTGAGGATAAACTCGCTTGCCAACTCCACATCCGTGTGAATGATGGAAGACAGCACACTCAGGCTGTTGAAGAGGAAATGGGGCTCGATCTGAGATTTCAGGTTTAAGTACTGTGCAATGGCGTGATCGTGTTTCAGCTTTTCAAACCGGACCTGGTTTTCCTTGTCCTTAAAGCTGAGATGTAGATAAACGTCAAAAGAAAAGACCATCATATAAAACAACAACAGGCTCATGGTCAGTTCGGGATTGAGTAAGGTGACATCCGTCCAGGGTTCTGTATTACCGAAAAGCATGATATCGCCTTCCCTGTACAGGTAATTGAGCAAAAAAGACGCTGCAAAACCGAAAAGAAAATTAAAGGAAAACAATTGCAATGTCTTGAAACCCTGGCTGTGGTTCGACAACCTTTGCCAATGCTGTATTTTTTTGTTGAGATATTCGGCGAGATACCAGATAAACAACCAGAACCCTATGAAAAAAACCGAAAAAACAGTGCCGCGAAATGTTACTCCCGGTAAAACAGAGAAGGTTTCATCCCCTATCTTGATCACGAAATGGATGATAAAGATGAATGAAAACCGTAACAAAAATTTATTGATCTTTTACCGAGTCATTTTACATATCCGTTTTCCCTGAACCATTCGACGGCTTTAGCGACGGCCTCTTCCAAATCGGTGTCCTCCAGCTCCAATTCAGCTTTTGCCTTAGCGCCGGTGAAGTAATTATCGAGCGTGAGCAACCGGGCGCTCACATAGCCCAGCGGCAATCTGACAGAAAAAACCTTTCCGATCAGGTCCGATACCCGGCCGATCCCCAACAGTACGAACCGCGGTATTGTGATGAACAGGGCCTTTCGTCCTGCCTGGGCCGCCACGATCCTGAAAAATTGCCTGTAAGTCATGTTCACCCCTGCCAGCAGATAGGCCTCGCCCGTTTTGCCTTTCGTCAGGGCCCGGCCGATGGCGCGTGCGGCCTTTTCGGCATCGATGAAGTTTTTGCCTCCCGGCGGATGAAAAATCACCCTTTTTCCATAGCCGTGCAGCAGCAGGGTGCCGCTGCTGGGTTTGGCGTCATAGAGCCCTATCAGAAAGGTGGGCGCCACCACAATGGCCGGAAATCCATGCTCCCGGGCCTCTTTCAGCACCATTTCCTGGGCGAGCAATTTGCTGTAAGCATATCCCTGCCCCCTGAGCCACGGCATGAAGCCCGTGCGCTCGTCGCCGGGGTTCTCTTTGGTGCCGTTGGTGAAACAGTTGGCGGTGCTCACGAAAATGAAGCGCTTCACATTGAAATGCCGGGCAGCCTCCACAAGCAGCTCCGTGGCCCCGATGTTGATCTTTTTAAAGCCCTCCAAATCCATCGCTTTCAGAGCCGTGGCCGCGGCGCTGTGCACCACATAATCACAACCTTCCACTGCCCTGAAGACATCATCCCTGTCAGTGATGGCGCCTTCAAAAACCTCATAATCCGCACCCTCCAGCGATCGCAGATCACTTCCTTTTCTCACCATGGCACGCACCTCATAGCCCATACCGCGCAGTTGCCTGACGACATTGGCTCCCAGCAGGCCGTTGGCCCCCGTGACCAGCACTTTACCCTTTGTCATGCTAATTTTACTGTCATTTCCATTTGCAGATTCCTGCTGAAAATAATCAGCCTGATCTGTTCGGGGATCAATTTAATGAGAAAACGGTTTATTTTGTTAGCAAATCCCGGAACAATGACGGTATTGCCGGCGAGTGTCTGCCGGAAACATATGCGGGCGGTGGTTCTTGGCGATAAGAAGGTGGACCGTATGAGTTTGTTGTAATTCCTGAGGCGCGCAATGATCTCGGGGTTGGTTGCCATGCCACCGGGGTAAGCCACGCTGACGGACACATTGGTATCTCTGAGTTCGGCGTTCAACCCTTTTGAAAAGGACGCGACGAAAGCTTTTGACGCCGGATAGATTGTTTTGAAAGGCATCGGGCCGAAAGCAGCAAGACTCGCGATATTGAGGATATATGCCCGTTTTTGTCTTTTAAGAACAGGCAGCAACTGATGGGTCAGATATACCAGCGCCCTCATATTCAGTTGAATGATATTGTCAATGTACGCTGTCGAAGCCGATTCAAAAAAGTTGGTGCCGCCTATGCCTGCGTTGTTTATGAGCATATCCACCTCGTAATTTTCCACAATCACTTTTGTAAAAGATCTCAGATCCTGTTCATCCGTCAGGTCCACCTCGATGCCCATGGCCACTATATGAAATTTCGATGATAATCCATCCGCTATTTCATCAATATGCTCACCGGGCAGTGCGGCAAGTATGAGATTCCGGCCTTTTTCAGCCGCTTCCACGGCGAGGGCCCTCCCAAGGCCTCTGCTGGCCCCGGTTATCACGGTGTATCGTTCCTTTCTGTTCATGATCATTTGTTTTTATCTCCATCAAATAGCTGTCTCCTGCATGTGCTCTCGTAATTTCTGTACAGGCAGTTTTTGAGCCTGTGCACAGAATTGATAAGGATCTTTTGCACGACGGGATCCTGAATGATCCGTGGAAAAATGGGTGTAGTGAAGGCAATGGAATAAAACTCTGCCTTCGTCCTTCCGTCGGGGAGCAGTGTAAATATCCACCGGGCCTCGAAATCCACCAGCCGGATAATGCCTTTTTTTACGGGTAGATAATCAGGTCTTCCATTCAGGTGCAGGATGATCTGTCCGTCACCTTCTTCCATAACATATTCGGTGATAAGATCCCTTTTGTTAAAAGGCCAGGGAACGTCGTAAAGCGAATAAGTCATCCACTTTTCGCCTTCTTTCATGATCACCTCACAATTTTTTGTGCCCGCCGACCATTCATTGAGAAATGCACTGTTTTTAAACATCGGAATGAGTTCCTCCGGTCTGGCATTTACTTCGAAAGAGAGCCTAATCTGTCGTGTTATGAGTGTGTCGCCCACGTTTATATTGCGGTAACTGATCTCGATATCCTCCGACGTCTTATCGACTTTCCAGTTGGTTAAAATTTCATGACCGTATGTTGAAACCATGAAAAGACAGAAAAATAAAGTGATGATTATGGGTTTTCCAGGCATAGTTTTTTTTGGCAAAACTATGTTGTCCTTTGGCCAGTGGCATGAAGATGCTGCCGTACCGTATTATTTACCTTTGAATTGTCGAAAAAGGGAGGTGGGTCGTGATGGTGTGTGTGAAAAATCACCATTTACTCATGAATATGAGTATCCGCCTTCTATGAAAAAAAGGCGATTTTTCCAATTCGTATAACGCAAGAGGTTGAGAAAAATTTAAACAGCCTTGAGCTTGAGCTTTTTTCTCAGCTCATCTACAGAGCGGCGGAAGCTGCTGTTGGTGTCGTACATATCGTTGACTGCCTGCACAGCGTGGATGACGGTACTGTGATCGCGCCCGCCGAAATGATATCCTATGGATTTCAGAGATAAATTGGTGTATTCCTTGGAAAAATACATGGCGATCTGGCGCGCCATCACGATTTCTTTTTTCCTCGTCTTGTCTTTAAGCTGATCTATTGAAATTTTAAAAAATTCAGATACCGTCTTTTGAATGTAATCAATGCCTACTTCCGAATCGATATCATGCACAATGCTTTGCAGCGTCTGCTTGGCAAGTTCCAGGTCGATATCTTTCTTCACCAGGGAGGCATTGGCGATGAGTGAAATGATCACACCTTCAAGTTCTCTCACATTGGTATCGACACTGTAAGCGAGATATTCAATTACATTGTCGGGAATATTTATCCCGTCCGACTGCATCTTCCGTTTGATGATCGCAATCCTCGTTTCATAATCAGGCTGTTGCAGATCGGCAGTAAGGCCCCACTTAAACCGGCTCACGAGGCGTTCCATCAAGCCGTCGAGGTCTTTTGGCGGCCGGTCGCTGGTCATAATGATCTGATTGCCGGACTGATGCAGGTGGTTGAAGATATGGAAAAAGATTTCCTGGGTTTTTTCTTTGCCTTCAAAAAATTGCACATCGTCGATGATGAGTACGTCTATCTTAGAATAAAATTGGGAAAAGTCCTGGATTCTGTTGTTTTTGATTGCGTCAAAAAACTGGTTCGCAAATTTCTCGGAAGAGACGTAATGAACGATTTTATCTTTATTTCCGTTGAGGATCTCATTGCCGATAGCCTGAACAAGGTGAGTTTTACCCAGTCCCACACCGCCATAGACCATCAACGGATTAAATGATGTGACGCCGGGTCTCTGGGCGACAGCATATCCTGCCGAACGTGCCAGTCTGTTACAGTCTCCTTCTACAAAATTCTCAAAGGTATAAGCGGGATTGAGCCTGACATCGTAACCGAAGAGGTCCATAGCGCTGATGTCGCGCCTTCCGTTTTCTCTTGACTTTTCGCCCTTACTTCCTGAATTCTGCAGATTGATGGTATATGGCTGGTGGTCCCTGCCTCCCGTATCGATCACGACCGAATATTCAAGCCTGAAATCTTTACCGAGTTCATTGTCAAGCACGTTTCTCAGCAATTCCACATAATGCTCCTCGAGATATTCGTAAAAAAACTGGCTGGGTACCTGAATGGTAAGTATTTTATTTTCAAGCTTGACCGGTTTTATGGGCTTAAACCAGGTCTCGAAGCCTTGCTCACCAATATTTTCCCGGATTCTCGAGAGGCAATTATTCCACGCCGTATTATGGTCAACCTGCATACATGAAAAAAAGCTAAACTTTAGTGTTAAATATATAGACCGAAAAAAGGAATCAAATTTGATAAAAATTTTCTAAACAAAAAAACAGCTTCAGGCACTTGACTTTTATTAATTTTTATTTCTGCCTGATTAAGGTATAATCTAAGAAAAATTTCTTTAAAAAATATAATTTATTCCATCCCGAAATAATGTAAATTACTC
>WGED01000416.1 GCA_015492915.1 Cyclobacteriaceae bacterium | reverse complement strand
TACAGTAGTGATAAATGGTAGGGGGTCAGATGCGGATGGAACTATATTCAGTTATCAGTGGCAAAAAATCAGCGGTCCGACGGCAGTGCTTTCCAATGAAAATACAGCAATTTTGACGGTAAATTCCCTGGTGGAGGGTGTTTATATATTCAGATTGACAGTTACCGATGATGACGGTGCCACAGGAAATGATGAGGTGCAGGTTTCGGTTTTTGCCGAAGGAGTTAATGCGAATCCAATTGTCGATGCAGGAGAGGATATTATTATAAAATTGCCCACCAATACAGTAAATTTAACAGCCAATGCTTCGGATGTTGATGGCATGATCGTTTCCTATCAATGGGAAAAAGTTAGCGGAGGTATTGTGACAATGTCAGATCCGTCTTTAGCCACTCTTTCTTTGACAAATATGGAAGTGGGAACCTACGTTTTCAGAATTACGGTCACCGATGATGATGGGGCCACTGATTTGGATGAAATTATCATAACCCTCATTGCTGAAGATGTAAATACTGCTCCGATTGCCGATGCCGGAGAGGATATCAGGATATCATTGCCTACCAATGCAGTAAATATTGCAGGGAAGGGTATTGATACGGATGGTTTTATAACGACATATGCCTGGATAAAGATCAGTGGTCCTGCAGTTACATTAACGAATGCTGACCGGGCTACTGTAATGCTGTCGGGTTTGAATGAAGGAACCTACGTATTCAGACTCACGGTGACAGATGATGATGGGGAAACTGCTTCAGATGATGTATCGGTCTATGTATCACCTCAGGAAGTAAATACAGCTCCTGTTGCTGATGCAGGAAATGATGTCAATCTTTATTTGCCAATAAACTATGTGACTATTTACGGCAGTGGCAATGATACTGACGGAGAAATAGTATCCTACTCATGGGAGAAAATATCAGGACCGGATGCCACGCTGAATGGCCTTGACCAGCAAAAGTTGGCAATATCAGAAATGGTTGAAGGGGAGTATGAATTCAGACTTGTGGTAACAGATAATGAGGGTGCTACCGGTTCGGATTATGTATTAATCACTGTTTATCCTGAAGGGGCCAATCAGCCCCCTACAGTTACTCTCGGAGAAAATCTTGTTGAGAATTTGCCGTTGGATAGTCTGATTATTGAAGGCAAGGTTAATGATCCGGATGGAGAAATCGTCAGTTTTTCATGGAGGAAGCTTTCCGGCCCACCGGTTACAATGATTGAGAAAAATGAAGTGCTGATTCTCAAAGGTTTGCAGGAGGGAACATATATTTTCAGACTGGTAGTGGAAGATAATGCCGGTGCAAAATCTTATGCCGATATTATAATTACAATTCAGCCGGCAGGGATTAACAGAAGCCCCAAAGCGGATGCGGGGGATGATGTATTCATTACCCTGCCACAAAATACTGCAACCCTTAAGGGAATTGCCTCTGATCCCGATGGAGATCCGATCATACTTTCCTGGGTAAAAGTCTCCGGTCCTGATGTTACACTTTCCGGAACCAGCCAGTCAGAGCTTTACCTTTCTAATCTTGTTGAAGGTAAGTACATTTTCGAATTCACCGTGACGGATTCGAAAGGAGCAAATGCCTATGACAGAACGACAGTAAAAGTTTATGCGGAACCACCTGAGAATATTGAACCTGTTGCCGATGCGGGGGAAGACTTTGCGGTTTATAGCCCGGTTAAAAATTATGTCCACGTTGGAAAAGGTTTTGACGAAGACGGATATATTGTTGCATACCGATGGAGCTTGATGAGTGGCCCTGATATCAGTAATAATATCAATATCATTTATTCCGACACACTTGTATTGGATGGACTGAGTCCGGGTGAATATGTATATGAACTGGCGGTTGTAGATAATGATTCGGCGATAGCCTATGATGAAGTATCGATAACGGTATTCTCGGGAGATTTGAGTGGTATTGGAGCACATAAAATTTTTTCTCCGGATGGTAATGGTATAGATGATTACTGGGAAATAGATAACCTGGATATGATTTTAGGGTGCCAACTGGTAATCTTCAACAGATTTGGCCTTAAGGTATTTGAATCAAATAATTATAACAATGATTGGGATGGCACTTACAATGGCAAACCCTTACCCGATGGCGATTACTACTTTATATTAAAGTGTGGAGATAAATCTCATTCGACCAGCGGAGGGATCAGGTTGATAAGGGATTATTGATGTGTTTCCATGAAAAATAGCCTATTTTTCATAGAGAGGCTTTTGAGTTGAGAGATACAGGTATATTCAAAACAGATGAAAAAATTTATTGTCCTCGCACAGCTTCTATTGGGTATGACCATCATATCGTATGGTCAGCAATACCCCTATTTTAACCAGTATTTTCTCAATCCTTATCTGTACAATCCCGCCACTTTGGGCAATAGCGGGTTCAATGAATTGAATTTTACTTACCGGCAGCAATGGTTGGGGATCAATGACGCCCCCACTACCCAGGCCTTCAATTTCCAGTATCCTACAAAGAATAATATTTCCTTAGGGGTAAACTTTTATCATGACAAAACGATTTTATTGAACACGTCTGCATTGGCGTTAGGCTTTGCATATCGTGTCCCTTTTTCAGATCGCCATTTTCTCAAGTTTGGTCTTTCAGGCGGTGTAGGATTTAATAATTTTGAGCTGGACAAAGTCGATAATCCGAATGATCCGGCCATCATCGATGTGTTGTCACAGACTACTTTCCTGACAGGACAATTTGGTATTCACTATCAGCTTGGAGGCTTAAAGGTCGGTTTTTCATTACCGCAATTGTTTAAATACAGTGCCATCGATACGGTGGAATTTCAAAAAGTGACAATTGATCAATTAAATAATTTTATTGTTACGGTAAGTTATCGATTCCGGTTTGCCGAGGGGAGAATCGGTCTTGAACCTTTTGCGTTATATCGCAAAAATGAATTGTTGCCGGCGACTATCGAGGGTGGAGCTATGTTTGATTACAATAATGTTTTCTGGGTTGGAGGCACCTATAGAAAAGATTATGGGCCAACTGCTTACATTGGATTTAACATTTTGGAAAATATATCATTTGGTTACGCCTATGAATTTGCAGGAGGCCAGTATATGAGCTTTGGCAATGGGAGCCATGAATTTAACCTGAAAATCCACTTTGGAAAAAATAAGCACAAAACAGAGAAACCGATGGTTTCTTATGCCGAACCGGTTGGGCCGGTGATAGTTCAGGAGAGCGCAATAGAACCACAAACAACTCAGGAAACAAAACAGAAACCAACTTCACCGGTTGTTGACACTGAGGAAATAGCAACGTCAGGAACATCTGCAATCATTGCTGAGTTCGAGAATGAAAAGAATGAGGAAGTGATTGAGGAAACTGACGATGAGGATTTGTTGATTGGCGATATGGATGAAGAAGAAGCGCCGGACCCCAATTACAATAAACCTAAACCCGCTTTTGCTCCGGGATATTATGTCGTTCTGGGTGCTTTTGAAATCTATGAAAATGCTGTGATGTTTAAGGACCTGCTGAACAGTCAGGGCCTCGAAACAGAATATGGTTATGTTGAAGACAGGGGATTATATTATGTATATAATCTTCATACATTGAATGAGGAAGAAGCAGTCAGGCTACAGGCGCAATTTATGCAATTAAAAGACTTTAAGGATGCCTGGGTCTATGAGGTGAGATAATCTTAAAAAAAGATAATTTATTTATATTAAAATCCAATTATTATTTGATATTTGCATCCTGATATCTTAGGTAAACCCTAAATTGGCTGCTTTGGAATTAAAGTCAAATAAAAGTAAGTGGTTGTTGGCCCTTAATTC
>WGED01000415.1 GCA_015492915.1 Cyclobacteriaceae bacterium | reverse complement strand
AAACTGCCTGCGTACGACAATAGTATTCTGCTCACCAGTGATGATGGACCTCCATCCAACAGGAAAAATCATTTTTACCGGTCTTTCAGGCGATCCTGAATTGCCTTGACCACCTCATCAGTGACAGTCGCGTCCACCGGCATCAACAAACCTTCTTTTTCATAATACCCTATTAATGGTGATGTTTTTTCATTGTAAGTTTCCAGCCGATGACTAATCGCCGCTTCTGTTTCATCTTCGCGCTGCACCACTTTACTGCCACATTTATCACAAATACCTTTAATTTTTGTCGGGCTGCTTCTTACATTATAAATCGCCTGGCAGGCCGGATTTTCACAGGTCCGGCGTGTTGTCAGGCGATTCAGAATTTCTTCGCGCGGCACTTCCAGGCTCACAGCCATATCCAGGGCAAGCCCCAAATCACTCAGCAAGGTTTTTAATGCCTCAGCCTGTGGAATGGTGCGAGGGAAACCATCCAGCAAAAAACCATTTTTGCAATCGGGCTCCTGTAAGCGGCTTTTCATAATGTCCATGATCAGCTCGTCCGGCACCAGATCCCCTGCTTTCATGAATGCATCGGCCTTTTGTCCCAATGCGGTGCCTGCCTGCACTGCACCGCGCAGAATGTCACCCGTTGAAATTTGTACTGAGCCATCCAGTTCCGTCAAGACTTTTGCTACCGTTCCTTTGCCCGCCCCCGGGGCGCCCAACAAGATAATTTTCATGAAAACTCCCTATTTGATTTTGCACATTTTTTTCAGTGTGCTGATTATTTTTATACACAACAACCTGCCGCTCCTGGCCACATCCCACATAAACACTTTATGCCGGGACAAAGCAAAGAATATTTTGACAACCGCTATGTTACAACCTGATAACACGGCGTATATTTTTTACCCGGTAATTTCATCCGCTCCTGTTTAACAAATGAAGCAAGCAATACGTCCAGTGATTCCATAATACTGGTATCACCCTTGATCTCAAAATGACCATATTTTTCGATAGTGCGGATACCATCATCCTTTACATTGCCTGCAACAATGCCGGAAAAAGCACGGCGTAAATTCGCGGCCAGCAAGTGTACAGGTTGATCCTTATGTAGCTCCAGTGCCGACATATTTTCGTGTGTCGGCAAAAAGGGTTGCTGAAAGGCCAGATCAATGTGCAGCAACCAGTTAAAGTAAAAAGCATCCCCTGTTTTTTTACGAAATTCCCGCACTTTTTCCAGACTGGCGGTCATCTCCCGCGCCACCTGTGCCGGGTCGTCAATAATGACCGTGTAACGTTGTTGTGCCTCAATCCCCAGCGTATCCGCAATAAACTGATTGATGCCCACAAAATAATCTTTCGCACACTCCGGGCCGGTCAAAATTAGTGGAAAAGGGATGTTTTTGTTTTTGGGGTGCAACAATATCCCTAAAATATAAAGAATCTCTTCCGCCGTACCTGCCCCACCGGGAAACACAACAATGCCATGACACGCCCGCACAAAGGCCTCAAGGCGTTTTTCAATGTCAGGCATAATCACCAGGTCATTCACAATCGGGTTGGGTGATTCAGCGGCAATGATTCCGGGTTCACTGATACCCAGGTATTGGCCGTTGGTAATGCGCTGTTTGGCATGACCAATCGTCGCCCCTTTCATGGGCCCTTTCATTGCACCGGGGCCACAGCCTGTACAAATATCCATTCCCCGCAGGCCCATTTCATGGCCGACTTCTTTTGTGTAGTCGTATTCCTTGCGTTTAATGGAATGACCTCCCCAACACACCACCATATTAGGCGGCTTCATGGGCAGTAATATTTTTGAATTACGCAGGATGTGAAATACTGCGGTTGTTATGCCTTCCGAGGTATTAAGATCAAATTTTGGATTGTCGTTGATTTCATTATTAACGTATACAACATCCCGCAGTACAGCAAACAGGTGCTCGTTAATGCCCTTGATCATCGCACCATCGACAAAGGCATTTTCCGGCGCATTTTTAACTTCCAGTTTAATTCCACGCTCCTGTTGAATCACTTTGATATCAAATGAACTGTAACGCTCTAATAATTCTTTTCCATCATCCATGCTGTTGCCGCAATTCAGTACAGCCAGAGAACAGTTTCTGAAAATCTTATATAAATCACCCTGGCTGGTGTCGAGCAGTTTGCTCACTTCAAGCCGGGAAAGTACATCAAGCCGCCCTTCGGGTGAAATACGCGCATCGACCACGCCGACTGATTCGTTCATTTATTGATTGTCCTTAAATAATATGCTGATGATTTGAG
>WGED01000414.1 GCA_015492915.1 Cyclobacteriaceae bacterium | reverse complement strand
TTTTATCTGAGGAATGTATTTTTTCGCAAAAGCATATTCCATCTCAATCCCCGGAATGGGCTCATCGTGAAGAAAATTGCGGATGTACTCATTGGCAAAAGATCGCGATTCGGATTTGTCACGTTCGTTATATGCCTGCTCATAAAAACTCAGAAAGTCCTTTTTAAATCGCTCAAGTTCGGAGGAGGTAAAACCATACTTTTTTACTCTCTCCACTTCCGTCAATATGCTTCTGAGCCCTTTCAGCAAATCACCCTCCCGCACATTGGCCATGGCGGTAAATGACGCCTTATTCCCCAGCAAGCGACCATAACTTGTACCGGCATAGATGAAAGGAGGAGCCGGCTTTTGGGCAATCTCCTGCAACCGCTGATTGAGCATGCCGGTATAAAAAATCTGTAACAGATTGTTGTAATAATCCCCAAAGGTCTCTTCATCCTCCAAATCATTTTTTATGTAAAGACTGACGGTAGAAAAAGTAGCCTCTTTGTCGCTGGCAATGGCGACAAGGGTCTCTTCATGATCCGGAATTGGAAAAGTTTTTCTTTCACGTTCATTGTCGGGGTTCTGAATACCGGAAAAATGCTCTTTGATTAGTTCTTCTATCTGTGCCGGATCAAAATCGCCCACAGCCACAACGGCCATCAGATCGGGTCTGTACCAGTCTTTGTAAAATCTTTTAAGTGCATCATGTTTGAAATTTTCCAGACTCTCAAGGGTACCGATCGGCAGCCTTTCGGCATAGCGTGAGTCTTTGAGCAATACGGGAAATGTCTTGTCTCTCATACGTTGTGAGGCGCCCCGACCAATACGCCATTCTTCGATTACCACCCCGCGTTCCTTGTCTATCTCTTCGGGATCAAGGGTGGCATTATGAGCCCAGTCTTCAAGTATCTGAAAAGTCTGCTTCAGTATTTTTTCATCATCAGTGGGGATGGGTAAAATATAGACAGTTTCATCAAATGATGTATAAGCATTGAGGTCGGCGCCGAATTTGACACCAATGGATTGCAGATAGCTGACGATCTCATTTTTTTCAAAATTCTTTGTGCCATTGAATTCCATGTGTTCCATAAAATGGGCCAGGCCGAGCTGATCCTCATCCTCGAGTACAGAGCCCGCCTTGATAACCAGTCGCAATTCAGCGCGCTTTTCAGGCTTACTGTTTTTTCTGATATAATAAACTAATCCGTTATCAAGACGGCCGATTTTAATTTTCGGGTCGACAGGAATTTTGTTTTCCAGGTTATTGATAACTTCAAAATCCTGTCCAAACAGACCCAAGACTGTGTTCAGGAACAGAAATATAAAAATGAATGTCTTTTGCATGGTATTACAGATTATGAATGGTTGAAAATGCAAATTACTATAATTATTGACAAACCGGTACAGGACAAAATCATTGTTTTTTCATGAGCAGATTCTATGAGAATTGAACGATTTTTTTGTGCTTCCAAAAAAGTAAGGGGGCAAGACGGCTGGCAGATCAGAATTTTATGGCAAATTCCATGGCATATATATCATTCTTAATCACGGGAGCTCCATAAAGGGAAACATTACGGACATTAAGCAATCCTCGCTGATAATTAACACCTATTTGAATAGCAGTACGGGCACCCACCTGAATCTCCATCCCCATTCCAAGATAGAGCGGGAAATCAATTGGTATGATCATGTCCATAATACGTGTTTCGGGGTTGGTTTCTTTCCGGTGAATAAGTACTTCCATCAAGGAGCCTATGAGAAAATACAACCTTTTGTCAAGTGCCACCTCACTTGTGTAAAACCGGAACATCACCGGGATCTGGATATATTGAAGGTCATATCTGTTGCTCTCTTCAGGCTCATCATAAAAATCATACAAAGTCAGATACATGCGTTTTGATGTATATCCGAGGCCTGTCACAAAAAAACTATTGACACTCATAGGCATATCCAACAAAAAAGCAGCGGAGAGATTGGTTGCCGCTTCGCCTTTTATGGGATTTCCCCCGGGATCATTCGTGATGCGCTGTGAAACGATACCCGGCGTAAGTTTTAAACTCAGTTTTGTCTGGGCTATTGAAGCATTTAAGCTCAAAATCACTAAACTTGCAGCAATTAAAGATTTCATGGTTACTGGCAATAAAATGATATCAAATCAAAATAAGTATGCCCCAGGGCTTTTGTTATTGGTTGCGGTTTTTTTCATACTGAATTCATGCAAAACCAAAGATCAATGCATCGAAGCTCCTGACGTATCCGACATCAGCGTCAACATCAATATTGAGCGTCTCGATAAACAATTACACAAAATTCCTACCAAAGATGATCTGGCAAAGTTTTTATCAGAGAATAAGATGTTTGCCGAGACATTTCTGGATATTTCCCAATACCCTGATCCCCGTATTCTGATTGACCGTTATTTTAAATTGCTCAATGATCCAAATATCGATTCGCTCTTTATCGAGGTAAACAATACCTTTGGTGATTTGGAGGATATCCGTAAGCAATTCGAAGAAGCTTTCAGATATGTTAAATATTATTACCCCGAAGCAAAAGTACCGAAGATCAAGACAGTCGTGACGGGCATTGCCCATGACCTTTATCTTTCCGACAGCCTCATCATTATAGGGCTTGATTATTACCTCGGACCCAACAGCAAATATCCTCCAATGGATATTCCGGGGTACATCCTGAAAAGATACCAGAAAGAATATATGGTGCCCCAGATTATGCTCCTGTACTCCAGCCTGTACAACAAAACAAACTATAAAGATAAAACGGCACTGGCCGACATGATCTATTACGGCAAAGCATTTTACATGGCCAAAAATCTGCTTCCATGCACTCCAGACAGCCTGTTTACAGGTTACACGGCTTTTGAAACGGAAGACATCGATGAACATGAACCGGTGATCTGGGCGGGACTGCTTGAGAATGAGGCGCTTTATGAGACGGACCATATCATCAAGGACAAGTTTCTGAGCGAGCGGCCCAAAACCTATGAGATCGGGGAGAACTGCCCGGGCCGCATCGGGCGATGGATAGGCTGGAGGATCGTGCAGAAATACATGGAGAAACACCCTGACGTGACGCTGCCGCAACTCATGGAAATGACCGACGCACAAAAGATCTTTCAGGAATCGAAATACAAACCGATACCCTATTGACCTTTTGTTACCACTTTCTCAATGATTTCACAAACCTGATTCGTGAGCTTTTCCCTGGCAAACATTGAAGCCGCGAGGTTTCGCGCATGCTGCCTTTGAGATTTCAGCAATTTTTTATCATCAAGGTAAGGACGGACCAGCGAGGGGAATGCTTCAGGCTTTTCGGGGTCAGCATAAAACCCGCATTGATGACGCTCTACCAACTCACGCAGCCAGCCTGATGTGTTGACGATACTGAGTCTGCCTGCTGCCAGGCCGTCGAAAAATTTGTTCGGGCTCGCCGTCTGTAATACCGGCACGTTGAGGAAAGATGTGTAGCAGGCATCAACACGGGCCATGAGGCTCCTGATGTTTTCACGGTTTTGAAATGGAAGAATTTCCATGTTTGTCAATCCCATGGATTTCGCTTTTTTCTCCAGCATCTTCTTTTCCGCCCCCTCTCCTGCCATCAGAAATCTTACATCCAGCCCCGCATCAGTGCATGCTTTGGCCGTATGAAGCAGATATTCCAAATGATTGGCCCTGCCGAAAGCACCAAAATAGCCTATGGAAAAAGGGCGATTTTTGTCCTCCGTTTCCTCCATGCCCTCAAAGAAGGCCGTATCCGCCATGTTGGGAATCAGATATATATCATGGTCCGGCGCCGTTTTTCTGACGGCCTCCTCCATGCCCGGTGACAATGCGACAATGGCAGTAGCATGGGAATAAATCTTTTTTTCCAGCTTTCGCGAATAATATTTTAATACGGGGTTTTTCAAAACACCAAGAGCGATCGGCGCCTCGGGCCACAGGTCCCTGACCTCAAAAATGTATGGGATTTTCATGATTTTTTTTGCCCTCAACGCGATAAGGCCTACTGTGAGCGGTGTGGAGGTGGCATAGCAAATATCAGCATGTGGCAACCGTCTTATAAGTTTTGTAGCCAGGCGAACGAACTTCATGAATGCCCACATGCGCTGACGGAAGGAAAATTCATTGTAATACGGTACCGGCACGTAATGAACCGTGATACCTTCAATCATTTTTTTTTCATAGCGCGGTTCGTTATGGGCTGTGATCATCTCCACTTCCCATCCCCGGTTCGCCATGGCATTTGCAATAAAATAGGACCGCAGAGCGCCTCCATCGGCAGGTGTCTTGAAATATTGATGGATGTAGAGAATCTTCATTATCCGAAATTTTGCTCAAGCCAGTGTGCCAGTACGATGACGGACCAAAGCAAGGGCCCGTGATCTTCTCGTCTTCTTTTGTGTTGATCAGTCAACCGGTCAAGCCATGGTTTTTCAATGAATTCATAAATAATGGATTCTCTTGAATTCAGCGGTCCCCATAAATTTTCCGCTCTTTTATCGAAAAGCCATCTGCCTAATGGCAGGCCGAAACCCTCCTTCCTGCGGTCGACAAATTTTTTCCCGCCATATTTTTTCAATATTTCTTTCAATAGCCACTTCCTTCCTCTTTCGATTAACCGGATCTGGTCAAAGCTCATGAGATATTGCCGTAAATTATCATCGAGATATGGCACCCGCAGCTCGATACCGTGTCGCATCGAAGCCCGGTCGCTGAGAGCCAGCACGTCATTTACAAGATAGTTATCCCGGTCATGATTGAGGGCGATGGTAAACCAATCTGAAATGCCGCCATTCTTTCCGCCTGAGTTCAGTTCAATATTTAATTCATTGAATGTCAAATAATTGATCCATGTCCGCCAGGGATCGCGATCATGAGAATTTGCCCATTTTTTCATCAGCCTTATCCGATTGGCCAGAGGAGGGGGCAGTGAAGAAGGCAATGCTTTTGTAAATGTCTTGACAAAAGGATGAAGGGTATCAAACAACTTCCTGTGTTTTAAATACTGATAAAAAGCCCAATGGCGGTTGTACCCTGCAAAGAGCTCATCAGCCCCGGCGCCCGACAGCAATATTTTCATGGATTTTGAGGCATTTTCGCTAATCACAGAGGTCAGCAGCCATGCGGAATCGCCGATCGGTTGATCCATGAATTTGATATGTTCAAAAAAACCATCGAGCACACTGATATCCACTTCCATCTCATGGTGATCACTCCGATAAGCCGAAGCCGCCAGCCTGGAAAATTTATAATCTTCAGTGCCATATCCGGCATCTTTTGCTGAATTTATAATGGAAAATGTGGGGAGCGTAAATCCTTCTTTGTGAGCAAGGGCCAGCAACAGGGTACTGTCCACCCCGCCACTCAGCAGCAGGCCCAGCGGTACCTTTGCGTCGATCTGTCGCAGCAAGCTTTCGGTGAGCAAAGCTTCAGCTTTATCGGGATCCGACGCGCCCTTGCATTCCTCATTTTCCGCTTTCTTGCCATAGCTGAAAATAGCTTTTTTTTCATGACTCAGGGTTATGGCTTTGCCGTGTTCCAGAGTGAAGATGTTTTCGTAAAATGTCCCCGGACTTTGGACATATTTCCATGCGAGATAATGCCGGATCTGTGGCCCGTCGAGCTTTTTTTCAACAAGTCCTGAGTTGACGAGCGGTTTAATCTCCGATGAAAAAATGGCATATTTTTCATCCATGAAATAATGGAGGGGCTTGATGCCGAAGCGGTCACGGGCTGCCACCACTTCATCCTTCTCAAAAACGATAAATACAAAAGCAAACATACCCTCAAGAACATCAATACCATCTTTCCCATGGATGATCAACCATTTAAAAAGTACCTCCGTGTCCGAAAAAGTATTAAAACTTATGCCCCGATCTAGCAATTCGTTTTTAAGTATTGCATAATTGTAAATTTCCCCATTGAACAGGAGTGCATATTTTTTATCCGCAGAGATCATCGGTTGGGATGCGCTATCCGTCTGGTCGGTGATCATCAAACGGTTAACGGCCATAAGATAATTAGCGTGTTGTGTTTGAATAACCTGAAGGCGCATCTCATCAGGTCCTCTGTAGCGTGTCGTTTCGGCCATTTTTTCAATGACAGATGTCTGTAGCCTTTTGGTTTTGTCTATGATGAGATTGATGCCGCACATGAATTTTGGGCAATAGAATATTGGTCTGAGATTATTTTCCCGAAAAAATAGGTAATAAAACGAGAACTAAAAATAATCTCACTGACAAAGGCTGAGTTGTGGTAATAACTTAAAAGGAATTTCCGCTTTTAGCTGATCGATTCGTATTTTGGCAAACCCGTTTGATTCAGAATTTTCTCTGTCACCTCATTCGAAGGTTCCAATTCCAAATTCTTTACTTTCCTGATGGTGTCTTTCATTTCTTTGTAATACTCCATCAGGTTTTCATCAACGAGCAGCTGCTTTTTAATGGCGGCAGATTCTTCGTTTGAAGTCTCCTTAAAAATGTACCTCAGCACATCATCTTGGGTAATTGTTTTTGTCATAGGCTAAGCTGTTTTCCTTCATTTTTTTCTTAAGGTTGATGAGGGCATACCTCATCCTCCCAAGGGCTGTATTTATACTCACTCCTGTAGCTTCTGCAATTTCCTTGAAGCTCATATCGAGATAAGTTCGCATGATCAATACTTCCTTCTGGCTTTCTGGCAACTCCTGGATATGCTTTTTTAACTTATTGATGGAGTCTCTCTTTATTTGCTGGTCTTCAATCGGCTTTTCAGCAAATTCAAGTGTATTGAATACGTTGGTCCCGTCTTCCATCATCACGGTGGGATATCGCTTGGATCGCCTGAAATTGTCAATGGCTAAATTATGGCCGATCCTCAGCAGCCAGGGTAGGAATTTTCCCTCATCGTTATAATTGCCTGCTTTCATGGTATTGATAGCTTTAATAAAGGTTTCCTGAAGCAGGTCCTCTGCCAGATATCTGTCTTTAACGATGAGATGAATCGTGGTGAACACTTTATTTTTATGTCTTAAAACCAATTCCTTAAAGGCATCCTCGTCACCATTAATGTAAAGAGACACCAATTCACTGTCACTAATCCTATACTTCTTCATTAATAATTACAT
>WGED01000413.1 GCA_015492915.1 Cyclobacteriaceae bacterium | reverse complement strand
GATTTGAAAAAGCATTTTACAGGTGGTTCAATGGATTTAAGGCATTAAAATTCATTCATTTTTCAAGGGATAACTTCTATGAAAATATTGAGATTTTGGAGGCTGTGAACTGGTTGCTTAAGGCAACCCTGGTCACCCTTTCAGATGCGAGATCCGAAGAAAATGCCTTGATTCTCATGCGCGAGATGGATAAGTCAGACAATGGCGATCAGATTTTTTACGCCGGGGGTAGTTGATGTAGTAAAGCCCTCCCCATATTGTACGCCGATCCTGTGGCCAAATACCCGAGCCCTTGCCTCGATAAACTCCAGAAACTCCTTCGATGAAATAAATGTCTCAGGTTCATGACTTTCCGGATTATAAAACTGTGATCGAAAAGCCATGATTGATTTGTACTTTACCTCCCAAAAACCGGAGATATCGACAATTAAGTCAGGCTTGATGTAATCGTTCTGGATATAATGAAATATGCGCTTCGGGCGAAAAGCTCCCTGGCCGTGACCATCCGGCCCGGTCTCGATTTTTTGAAGCCCCGCTTTAAAGCAAGCCTGTTTTACTAAATCCGCAGCTCTTCCGTGGTCAGGATGACGATCGCTGACAGCAGGAGCCAGTACAACTTCGGGTTGGTATTTCCGGATTATTTTCACCACTTCCTTCTGATGAGACCAGTCGTTGACAAACTTCACGTCCTCAAAGCCGAGATTCTCCCTTATCTTAAGACCCAGTATTTTTGCCGATTCCATCGCTTCTCCCTTCCTGATTTCCGGGGTGCCCCTCGTGCCCATCTCACCTGCAGTCAGATCAATGATACCGCATTTATAGCCCTCTGCCACATGTGCAGCAATGGTTCCCGAACAATAAAGTTCAGCATCATCGGGATGAGGTGCAAAAGCGAGTAAATCGAGTTTCATGGTTTCTTTTTGAAGGATTAAGAATAAAAAAAATCCTTTCCAACTCCAAACCATTTTTCAGGAAGAGCGGGAAAGGATTTCATTAAGCTTTAAGATTTTTTACTCAAAATCCTTTTCAGCAAGCCATCTCTCTGCGTCGAGTGCGGCCATACACCCTGTACCTGCGGCAGTGATCGCCTGGCGATAGACCTTGTCTCTGGCATCACCCGCGGCAAATACGCCTTCAATGTTTGTTTTTGAGCTGTCAGGTTTGGTGATGATATAACCCATATCATCCATATCCAACTGGCCTTTGAAAATATCGGTATTCGGCTTGTGTCCGATGGCCACAAAGAAACCCTTCACCGGGAGAACCGTCTTCTCTCCCGTCTGATTGTTGAATACCCTTACGCCTTCCACTTCATCTTCACCCAGGATTTCATCCGTCTCGGTGTGCCAGTGAATTTCAATATTTGGTGTGCTCATTACACGTTGTTGCATGATTTTGGAAGCCCGCAACACATCCCTGCGGACGATCATATGAACTTTTGAGCATAATTTTGATAGATAACTGGCTTCTTCGCAGGCAGTGTCACCTCCTCCCACAACAGCAACCTCCTGTCCTTTAAAAAAGAATCCGTCGCATACCGCACATGCCGATACACCTTTATTGTTCAGCCTTTTTTCAGATTCCAGTCCGAGCCATTTAGCCGATGCCCCCGTAGCGATGACTATTGTCTTCGCCTGTAGCTTTTCCTCCTCATCAACAGTCACTTCAAAGGGATATTTACTCAGGTCGGCTGCAGTCACAATACCGTAGCGAATATCCGTATCAAACCGTTCCGCCTGGTTTTGCATATCCATCATCATTTGCTGGCCGTTAACGCCTTCGGGATACCCGGGGAAATTTTCTACATCATTGGTTAATGTCAACTGGCCTCCGGGCTGTTCTCCCTGGTATAAAACCGGCTTCAGGCCTGCCCGGGCAGCATAAATAGCCGCTGTATAACCGGCCGGCCCCGAGCCAATAATCAACACGTTTACAACTTCCATATTTTTTAAATTTTTGATTTAAGTTTATAAAAAAAGGTCTCAGAATAACGGAGACCTTTCTGATTTAATGTAATTAACTAATTATCCTAAATAAGGTTTCAGCGCTTTGCTTCTTGAAGTGTGTCTCAGCCTTCTGATGGCTTTTTCCTTAATTTGCCGAACGCGTTCTCTCGTCAGGTTAAATTTTTCTCCGATCTCTTCGAGTGTCATGGAATGTTCGCCATTCAGGCCGAAATACAACGTTATTACGTCAGCTTCACGCTGTGTCAGAGTAGAAAGTGCCCTCTGCACCTCCCGACGTAATGAATCGTTCATCAATTCATTGTCCGGAGTTTCTTCCGTATCATTTTGGAGTACATCGAGCAGGCTGTTCTCTTCTCCCTGAACAAAAGGAGCATCCATCGAAATGTGCCTGCCGGAAATCTTCATGGTATCTACCACCTCTGAAGTCGTGACTTCCAGTACATCAGCCAGTTCATCCGGTGAGGGTTCACGCTCAAACTTCTGTTCCAGCTCAGAGAAAGTTTTAGAGATTTTGTTCAGCGAACCAACTCTGTTAAGTGGCAATCGCACAATTCTTGATTGCTCAGCCAGCGCCTGCAAAATAGACTGTCGTATCCACCACACAGCATACGAAATGAATTTAAACCCTCTTGTCTCGTCAAATCTTTGTGCTGCCTTGATAAGGCCAAGGTTTCCTTCATTAATCAGGTCGCCCAATGACAATCCCTGATTTTGATACTGTTTGGCTACCGACACAACAAATCTCAAATTAGCTTTTGTAAGTTTCTCCAACGCCATAGGATCACCTTCTCTGATCCTCTTTGCCAATTCCACCTCTTCATCGGGAGTCAACAAGTCCACCTTTCCAATCTCCTGCAAGTACTTGTCCAAAGACTGGCTCTCCCTGTTTGTAATCTGTTTGCTAATTTTTAGTTGTCTCATCGGCTATTTTTATTATAACTAAATCTAAAACGCATGAACTCAACGTTTAAGTTCCAAAATCAAACCTATTAATATAAGATAATGTTTTTGATTTTTAAAACTTTCCAATTCTTATACGAATAAATCTATCCGCGGGTATGCTTTTGAGGTCTCGGAAGTAAAACTTTTCTTGAAAGCCGGTATTTACCCGTTTTTCTGTCTGTTCCGATCAGTTTTACTTTTATCTCCTCACCAACTTCCAGAATGCCGTCCAGATTTTCAAGTCTTTCCCACTTGATCTCCGAGATATGCAGCAAGCCTTCTTTTCCCGGCATAAACTCCACAAACGCTCCAAAACTCGTGATCGACTTTACGATACCATCATAAACTTCGCCCACTTCCGGTACAGCGGCAATACCGCGTATCCACTTCTCAGCCTCTTTTACAGATTCTTCATTCGGCGCATAAATAGTCACGACGCCTTGTTCATCCACTTCTTCGAGTACGATGGTTGTACCTGTTTCTTTCTGGATTTCCTGTATCACCTTACCGCCCGGCCCAATAATTGGTCCGATAAATTCCTTATCAACGGTAAATGTGGTGATCCGCGGCACGCTCGGCTTATAATTATCCCGAGGCTTATCCAGTGTTTCTTTTATTTTCTCCAGAATATACAACCGGCCTTCCTTCGCCTGGTTAAGAGCCTTCGCCAATACTTCATACGAAAGCCCGTCGATTTTGATATCCATCTGGCAGGCTGTGATCCCTTTGCTGGTCCCTGTCACCTTGAAGTCCATGTCGCCAAGATGATCCTCATCGCCGAGAATATCCGAGAGGATGGCATATTTTCCTGTTTCCGCATCGGAGATCATGCCCATGGCTATTCCCGATACAGGCTCCTTGATCTTAACCCCTGCATCCATAAGTGCCAGTGAACCGGCACAAACGGTCGCCATGGAAGATGAGCCATTTGACTCGAGAATATCCGATACTACCCTTACCGTATATGGATTTTCTTCATCTGAAGGCAATACTTTCTTCAAAGCCCTGTGTGCAAGATTTCCATGACCCACTTCCCTTCGGCCCGGACCTCTGTTGGGTCTTACCTCGCCTGTAGAGAATCCCGGGAAATTGTAATGCAGCATAAACTTATTTGATCCGGTCTCCATGGCATTATCGATCATCTGTTCATCGAGTTTAGTGCCCAGCGTAACGGTTGTAAGTGACTGAGTCTCACCTCTTGTGAAGATGGCTGAGCCATGGGCAGACGGCAAATAATTGACCTCAGTCCAAATCGGCCTGATCTCATCAAATTTGCGCCCGTCGAGCCGCACATTGTCATCGAGGACGAGCGCTCTAGCAGCTTTTTTCTCAATATCATGAAAATACTTATCGATCAAAAACGGATCTTTTTCATGATCTTCGGGCAGGCTTTCAATAAATTCTTCCTTGATCTTATCAAAAGATTCTTTTCTCTTTTTCTTATCGGCGATACCTTGTTTTGCTACGGCATATACCTTGTTATACAATTTGGAAAACATCTCCTCCTTCAACTCTTCATCATGAGTCTCATGAGAATATTCCCTTTTCTGGGTTTTGCCGACTTCTTCGGAGAGTTCCATTTGCACTTTGCACTGATCCTTGATTGCCTCATGAGCGGCCTTCAAAGCGCCGAGCATATCCTCTTCCGACGCCTCATTCATTTCGCCCTCAACCATCATGATATTCTCATAGGTAGCTGCAACGATCAGTTCGATATCTGCCTGCTCAATTTCTTCCGGTGTTGGATTTATTAAATAGTCATCACCTACTTTGATGACCCTCACCTCTGATATCGGCCCGTTGAACGGGATATCCGATACAGCCAGCGCGGAAGAGGCGGCAAGGGCGGCCAATGCATCGGGCTGGGCCTGATTATCAGCCGAGATAAGCTGAATCATCACCTGGGTATCGGCATGATAATCATCAGGGAACAACGGACGCAGCGCTCTGTCAACCAATCTGCTGACCAGTATTTCATGATCGCTCAATCTACCCTCACGTTTCAGAAATCCGCCCGGAATACGTCCGGCAGAAGCAAACTTTTCGATATAATCGACAGACAAAGGCATGAAATCGGCTCCCTCTTTCGGCTCAGGGCTCGATACTACGGTAGCCAGTAACATGGTGTCTCCCATGTGTACTACCACAGAACCGTCAGCCTGCTTGGCGAGCTTGCCTGTCTCAATAAATATTTCTTTTCCATCTTTTAACTTGATGGTTTTCTTTACAATGTTTAGTGACATAAAATTAATTGAATAAATATGAATTTTTAAATAAAGGGATGTGGGATGGAATGAAAGAGGGAATCCTTATTCGGACTCCCTTCTGTGTTATTTTCTTATCTTCAATTCCTTGATGATAGCCCTGTACCGCTCAATATCTTTATTGTACAGGTAATCCAGCAATCTTCTTCTTTTTCCTACTAATTTCAAAAGGCCCAACCTCGTTGAATGATCCTTCTTGTTCAATTTCAAATGTTCCGTCAGGTGGTTAATGCGATAAGTGAATAATGCAATCTGCGA
>WGED01000412.1 GCA_015492915.1 Cyclobacteriaceae bacterium | reverse complement strand
GGAGTACGTGGTGATGCCATCTTTGGGGCGTAATAAACGGGAATCCGTCGATGACTACAAAAGGATCGCTGATCTCTTTAATTCCTTTGGAGAAAAGTTTAATAAAGCCGGACTAAAATTCGGCTATCACAATCATGCTTTTGAGTTTGAGAAGATCGACGGACAGATACCCTATGATATTTTATTAAAAAACACGGACAAAGATCTTGTCGGGTTTGAGATGGATCTTTTCTGGATTAAAAAAGGCGGGCATGACCCCATGGAATATTTCAGGAAATATCCCGGCAGGTTCAAATTATGGCATGTGAAGGATATGGATCCGGCTTCCGGCAAATTCACCGAAGTTGGCAGCGGAAATATTGACTTTAAGACCATTTTTGTGAACAGGGACCTGGCAGGCATGCAGTATTATTTTGTCGAGCTCGACCGGGCTGCAAGGCCGGCGCTGGAATCGATCGAAATCAGTTTTAATTACCTGAATGGGGCCGATTTTGTGAAATAAATTTTTACTTTTATATAAGTATTGCAGATGTATTATCTAATCAATGTATCATTATGAAAAACAAAGGAAAAAAAGTCATGAATAGGAGGAAGTTCATCAGTGGTTCTATTGCTGCCGCTGCTACTGTTTCAATTGTTCCGCGTCACGTACTCGGCGGTGTAGGGTATAAAGCTCCCAGCGATACACTTAATATTGCCGGTATTGGTGTAGGCGGTATGGGAAATGCTAATCTTAAACACCTGGAGTCGCAAAATATCGTTGCCCTCTGTGATGTCGACTGGAAATATGCAAAACATGTATTTGATCATTTTCCAAAGGCCAAAAGATATTGGGACTGGAGGAAAATGTATGATGAAATGAAGGATGATATTGATGCCGTTGTCATTGCCACGGCCGATCATACTCATGCCATCATCGCAGCGCATGCCATCACACTCGGCAAGCATGTATATCTGCAAAAGCCCCTCACACACACAGTGTATGAATCGCGCCTGCTCACCAAACTGGCGAAGAAATATAAAGTGGCCACACAGATGGGTAACCAGGGAGCGTCCGGCGCCGGAGTATTTGAAGTGGTGGAAGCCATCAAAGCCGGTGCTTTGGGTGAAGTGACCAGGGTTGAGTCGTTCACCGACCGACCGATTTGGCCGCAGGGACAAAATACTCCTCAAAGAGGCGATTGGGTACCAGACACACTCAACTGGGATCTCTTTACAGGTCCGGCCAAAATGCGTCCGTTCAATCACATTTACCATCCTTGGAACTGGAGAGGATGGTGGGATTACGGTACGGGAGCACTTGGTGATATGGCTTGCCATATTCTCCATCCTGTATTTGAAGGCCTGAAGCTCGGTTATCCGATCAAGGCGCAGGGTAGTTCGACACTGCTGCTCAGAGATTCGGCGCCCACTGCACAAGCCGTTAAGATGACATTCCCGGCAAGGGGTAAATTCGGGAAAACCAAACTTCCGGAAGTGGATGTTTACTGGTATGATGGCGGTATAAAGCCAATGTTGCCTGAAAACTGGCCTGCCGGTAAAAACCCGAATAAGAGCGGTGGAGGAACATTCTTCTACGGGACCAAAGATATTTTGCATGTCGGATGTTATGGCGTAAGACCGGAATTACTGTCAGGAAAACCACTGCCAAAGAAAATATCGAAGAGCTGGGTTGAAGAGGGCACCGGTAAATCATGGGGTGATGGCGCCCATGAAATGGACTGGGTACGCGCCTGCAAGGAGAGCCCGGAAAGCAGGAAGCCGACAACTTCCGATTTTGCCGAGGCTGGACCATTCAACGAAATGGTGGTAATGGGCGTGCTGGCTGTTCGTCTGCAGTCACTGAACAAAGAGTTGGATTGGGATGGTGAAAACATGAAATTCACCAACTTGTCTCCAAATGAAAAGATCAAGACTGTCATCAGAGACGGATTTGAAATTCATGACGGCCACCCGACATTTGACAAGACATGGACGGAGCCTGTTCCGGCAACCGAATATGCTGCCGAACTCGTGAAGCATACCTATCGCGAAGGTTGGTCATTACCCGATATGCCTGCATAGGCAATATCAGGTCATGAAAAACGATAT
>WGED01000411.1 GCA_015492915.1 Cyclobacteriaceae bacterium | reverse complement strand
ACCTTATCAACCTACTTGATTTGCGCAATGGCGATCACCTTATCGACATTCCTTCCGGAGGCTGCTATCTCAGAAATTTTATTGATAAAAATGTGCATATCACTTTCGTAGATTCTTCGCAGGTATTTTTATCATATTGTGATGAAAAGGACAATGTGGTGTGCAGCGATATTACTCACACCCCTTTAGCCGGCGGAACGTTTGACAAGGTTCATTCACTGGCAGGCATCCATCATTTGAGAGATAAAACCGAGTTTTACAGGGAAGCGGCCCGTCTTTTAAAAAAAGGAGGAATAATCGCCCTTGCGGATGTTGAAAAGGGTTCCATGACCGATCCTTTCCTCAATGTATTTGTAGACAGTTATAACAGCATGGGGCATAAAGGGGATTTTCTTGTAAAAGAAGAGGTGATTGCAGCAATGAATAATTGCGGCCTGGAGGTGAAACAGGCGATACCCGTGAGGCACTACTGGCGGTTTGTGTCGGAGGAGGAAATGGTGGACTTCACTAAAAATCTGTTCGGACTCGATATGGCCACTGATGAAGAAGTGCTGAAGGGCATAAAGCATTACGCCGGATATGAGCCTGACGCGCACGGGATTAAAATGTCATGGGAATTACTCTATTTTCAGGCAATCCGTATGTGACAACCCCGACCGGGACGGGAATTGCGGAATAATTATTTCAACGGATCTTCAAGCGTAAATTTGGCGAGACGGGTCTGTCCGTTTCGCATAATACCGATATGCACCCTGCGGCCGGGTTTCGATTGAAGAATCTGGACGATATAACCAAGCGACAACTCCGCCACATCGATGCCGTTGAGCGTAATGATCTGATCGCCTTCTTCTATGCCGGCGATCCACGCAGGAGATTCCCTGCGTACTTTCACCACTTTATAGATGTGCAGTCCGGGTACCGGTGTGGCGACATCCATGCCGCTCAGGTTATACTTGAAGTCACTTTTGTAATACGCATTGGGCGCCAGCAACATCTCATTCCGGTGGTAATCCAGGATCACGGTAAAGCGCTTGAGTATATCTGCGCCAATGCTGCCGCTGCGCTCGTTTTTCGTATCGGAAATCATAATTGAGGTGAGGTCGGGATAGGTGACAACCGGTTTTTTCAACCTGAAGCCATCAAGTTCAAATCTTTTTACCCTTGCGATATAACCGTAAATTTCTCCGCCCAGGCCCTGCCCTATGTATGTGTACAGGTTTTTTTCGGGAATTACTATACGGTCATCCATCGAGCGAAAAAGGGACAGCGCGTGACTGGCCCCGGTATCGACGAGCAGATTGACGTCCATGGCATTATTGTCATTATCTATGATCCTGGCGGTAGTATAGGGCTTTCTCCTAATGACTTCAATGTTGAGGACGCGCGCTTTTTTCAGTCGTTTTTCTCTGCGCCGTTCATGAAAATATGTTCTGTCATACAATGTCAGCTTTTTGCTTCGGTAGTCGATTTCCACGATAAAATTATCGAACATGTCGTAGCCGATCAGGCCGTGGATCTGAACCCCGAGGCTTGATGACAAGAAGTCGAATTCTTCCTTGAGGATAATGATATTGTGATTGAATCCCATGATGCCCGGCAATTCGATCATATTTCCGAATGAATGATAAGCCTCGATCTCTTCCTCACGCCCCAGGCCGTACAGTTTTATTTCCCGGGCAAAGTTGAACGAAAGTCCCGGAACGCCTGTCAGGCTCGTGATCATGGTGTGGCTCACACCCGTATCGAGAATAAAACGCATGGTATCCGAGCCATTGATAAATACGGGAACTACAATAAGATTGTGAAGCAACTCAAAGCGGATATCGGCCTTTTTCGCCTTGGTTTTCACAAAGTGGAGGCCGATAATACTTTGCTGCGCGGATACATTGCAGATCGATAAACCCGCAACAAAGGTCAGAATTAACAGAATTTTAAAATATGTCCTTTTTAAATGCATACGTTCAAGGGAAAATTCACTGCCTCAATGAAACGCTTTCAAAAACAGGTTGTTTGAAAAAAATGGTCCTGTACGTTAAATCTTTAAGCAAGATGAGATAAAACCTAAAATTTTCCAATTAAGCATCAAAGGGCTATGCCGGAAAACCTATGGGAAAACGATGATTTTTCATGGACATTTTATTCCGAACCGGTAGCTTCTTTTGTGATGTCCACGACGATGCGATCTTTCATATTGGCCAGTTCCCATGCCGTAAAAAATACAAGGAGGGTGCGTTTTCGGAACAAGGGAAAATCAATTTTGTCAATTGTATCCGTATAACGGTGGTAATCATCGTGTGTACCGTTGAAATAGAAAATGACGGGGATGTCGTTTTTCGCGAAATTATAATGATCGGAGCGATAGTAAAACCTGTTGGGGTCTTTCTCATCGTTGTATGTATAGTCCAGAACAAGCTGTGTATATTTGGCGTTGCAGCGCTCGCTGATATTGTGTAATTGCATTGAAAGTTTATCGGACCCGATCAGGTAGATATAATCAGCGCTGTCCTTATGCTGCGGATCGATGCGCCCGACCATATCGATATTAAGGTCGGCGACGGTATTTGCCAGAGGCACCACCGGATGTCTGACATAATACGATGAACCGAGCAACCCTTTTTCTTCTCCCGTCATGGCCATAAACACGACGGAACGGCGCGGACCGTGTCCTGCTTTTTTTGCCAGCGCAAAGGCTTGGGCTATTTCCATGATGGCAGCGGTACCGGAACCATTGTCATCGGCGCCGTTATAAATGTTGCCGTCCCGGGTGCCCAGGTGATCGTAGTGAGCCGTTACAAAGATGTATTCATCTTTTTTGTCCGACCCTTCGACTACAGCCAGCACGTTGCCAGTTCTCACCGTATCGATGTCGGCACTAACGAAAAAACTGATCTCTTTAACGGACTTCTTTTTTATGGTATAACGTTTGCCGGTACGGTATTTTTCCATCATCTTTTCCATCTCAGCCCGGGAAATGCCCAGCATCCGGGCGCCCGTGGCAGGCGATACCAGGAAGTATCCTTTTGATATTTTTACTCTTTCGGGAAATGTCAGCCGGCCGTGACTCATGTATCGCTTGTAGTGGTTAATCGTTTTTTCAAAAGGGATCACTTTTTCATCCATGATGATAATGATATTTTTAGCCCCCCTTTCAGTGAGCACGGCTTTTCGGGCATTTCGTTCGGTGCGATTACCTGCACAACAGATGATGACGTCCTTTCCTTTGATATCTGCTTCATCAAAGCCTTTCTTTTTATTATACTCAAGAAAAATCGGTTTAGAACTAACGGGCTGTTCAAATGTCTCCTGACCAGTGTAAAGGAAATCCCGGAGGTTTTTCAGAGTATCCTTGTCTACGACGATGTAGCCGACGGAAGGGTTGATTTTTATCAAATCAAAATGCTGGTAATAGGATTTGCCATCGGGCGTATCGACCAACGGTTCGAGGCCGACGTTGCGGAAATGATTTTCAACAAAGGACGCGGCCATTTGTTGACCCGGAGTGGCCGTCTCACGTCCTTGCAGCGAATCTGAGGCCAGGATACTGAGGTAATCGTATAGGTCTTTTTCGGTGATGCTATTCGCAAATTCAATTCGGATATCCTGCTGGGCTAGCGCCAGATATGGTGCAACTATCAGGACGACAAAGAATAGTAAATTTTTCATGAGAAATCATCCATAATCAGTAATGTGCAAAGCACGAAGAAACAAATTAAAGCGTTGCCTGTCAGCCAGCCAAAAATAATAACATGAATTTTACGCCATTTTTCTGTTAGCATCAGGATTGGTATGATTGCTATGGATCAGCTATTCTGCCTTGCCTCCCGCCTGGCATGACCTGACCTCATTTGCCATATCTCAATGTTTTTGCTTAAACCCAAAATTCTCACCAGGATTTCGTTATGAGAGGTTAAAGTACAACTTGTCCCGCAAGGGCGGGAAGAAAATCAGCACGTTTGATGAGGATGCATAATGCACCTTTATGGTGACGAATCAAACGTGAACGAAGTGCCTGATTTTGAAGTAATTTAAACTCGGAATAGAAAGGTTATTGAGAATTTTAGGTTAAAAAATTGCAAGAAGCGGCAATAATGTGTTTATTCATTATTGAAATTTTTTAACCCAGAACTCTCAATAGAATTTTGTGATGAGAGCTTAAATACAACTTGTCCCACCATGGCGGGAAGAAAATCAGCACGTTTGGCGAGAAGGCCGGCAAGCATAATGCACTATTATGGTGACGAACCAAACCTATCTGCGCCAGGCAAGCGTAAACTAAGTGATTGATTTTGCCTGTCACCCGCGAGGGTGGAAGTGGTTTAAGCACTAATAAAAAGGTTATTGAGATTTCTGGGTTTAAGGAGCAATTCACAAAGACCATGGGAAAAAGAACCGCTTTTCCGCCTGTGTTCTGGGTAGCCAACTCGGTGGAAGTTCTCGAACGTTTTGCCTATTACGGCATATATATGGGTTTTGGCATTTACATGGAATATCTCGGTTATTCCAAAGCCCAGCTCGGCGTCGTACAGAGTATTTTTCTGCTTTTTTCATATGTCGTGCCGCTCTTTTCGGGCACGCTGGCCGACAAGTACGGCTTTAAAAAAGTGCTGATCATCTCCTATCTGGCCTATCTGCCGTCCATCCTGCTGCTCATCCTTACCAAGTCGTTTTCGGGCATCGCGCTCACCATGCTGTCGATAGGCCTGGCGGCGGGCATCTTCAAACCGCTCATCTCAGGCACCATCCGCGCCGTGACCGACAAGACGAACAAAACCCTGGGATTCGGCATCTTTTATGCCATGGTCAACTTCGGCGCTTCCCTCGGGCCGGTTATCGCGGGCAAACTGAGGGCGATTTCATGGAATTACGCCTTTATGGCAGCGGCCATTTGCATCGTGGTCATGCTGCTCATCACCATATTTTTCTACAAAGAGCCTGAGCGGGAAGAGCAACACGCCTCGCTCGGCGATAAGATGAAGGAGATATGGGAAGCGCTCTCCGATGTCAAATTTTCCGTTTTCCTCATCATCCTCGGCGTATTTTTCTGGCTGCCTTTCTGGGCTTTTTTCAATCTGCTGGCACTCTACATCGATACGAACCTCGACACAGCCGTGCTCTATCAAAACCTGAAAGGCATCTTTGGCGAGACCATCCTCAGCTTGTTCTCAAAGACGGACGAACAAGGCGTGCACCGCGTGCTCGGCGAGACGATCTCGCACACGGGATACATCATTTTCATCTTCCAGGTGTTCGTCTCGCGCATCTCGGAACGCTTCCAGGCCATCCCCACTTTCCTCACGGGATTGCTCATCATCACGGTGGGTTTTGTGGTACTGGGACTGGCTGGCACGGGGCCTGTGGCGCTCGTTTTTCTCGGCGTCTTTTTCTTCGCCATCGGCGAGATGGTCTCCTCGCCGAGGATACAGGAATACATCACATGGATAGCGCCGAAAGAGAAAGCGGGCATGTACATGGGCTCCAATTTCCTCGCTGTGGGGCTGGGGGGCGCGCTGAGCGGTGTCACCTACACATCGCTGTACGGCTATTACGCTGACCTCGGCCATGTGCATTACACATGGTACGCGCTGGCAGCCCATCAGGTAGTGGGTGTGCTGCTCATCTGGTTTTATATGAAATGGATCGGTGAGTTCAAGGAGCTTGACAAGTAGCATGATCGCGGACTTTGCGATGAGGCTCGCGCTGTTCAGCGTTTTTAATGCTCAGTGCCACAGCCCACGGACAATTGAGGGTCATCACGCGGGATGAAGGTATGCTCGTGCTCGACGGCAGCGACAGCGTGCTCTTTTACCGGACAGCACCCCATGGGGAAAACGGCATTTCCAATTGCATCCATCCTCTGTGGGCTTTGGACGGCAACGTGCTGACACTCGATCATCCCGAGGACCATCCCCACCATCGCGGCATTTTCTGGGCCTGGCGGCGCATAGCCCTCGGCGGAAAAAATGTAGCTGATTCATGGGTATTGGATGATTTTTCATACAAAGTTCCTGAGGCAGGTGCAGAAAGGGTTGAGGACGGTTTGGGAATTCGGACTGTTGTACACTGGTTTTCGCCGAATGTTACGGACGAAAATGGGCGACAGACACCGTTTGTCGAAGAGCAAGTTCTGATCACGATCCATGAGAAAAAGGGTATTTTCAGGGTCATTGATTTCAGCTTCGCCCTCAAGGCCCTGAGAGAAGGTGTTACCATCGCGGGTTACGACAATGAGAGCGAACTGAGCGGTTTTTCCATCAGGATGAAGACCCCCGTTGACTTGGTTTTCAATGGTAAGAATGGCAGGCTGACGCCCCATTGGCCTGCGATGAAGGCAGGTCTCCGGGTTGATATTTCGGGCAGTCTGGGCAGGGCAGGCAGGCAGGCGGGCATCACCATCATGAGCCATCCCGGCAATCCGCCGCCGCACGGCCTGTGGAACCTCCGGCAAAAGAACAGCATGCAAAATGTGGTCTTTCCGGGCAGAAAGCCTTTCCTGCTGTCAACGGATCGTTTTATTGTTTTGCGGTATCGTTTGGTCATTCACAAAGGAGATATCAGTGCTGTGCCGGTGGATAGTTTGTCTGATGCGTTTTAGCTATAAAAATCGGTTTACAAATTTTATAGATGATATTTTATTCTAAATCGAACTTGTCCTCCATATGGCAGGTCTGTCTTTCCCGCATCTCTTCTCGTAGGTTCTGCGCCAGAAATTGGGGAAGCTCATTCATTCGTAATTCTTCATTTTTAATTATCTCCCGTTGGTGCCTCATGAATTTTCCGTTAATAATGCATCCCTGCTGAATAGCCAATCCAAAAATATTTCCCTGCTCAATAGGCTTCTCCCCTCTCCGCAAGGTAATATACTCAGAGGCGAGACAACTTTTTTTTGAACCCAAAATTCTCAATAGGAGGATTTCGTTATGAGAGGTTAAAGTACAACTTGTCCCGCCGGGGCGGGAAGAAAATCAGCACATTTGATGAGGAGGCATAATGCACTTTTATGGTGACGAATCAAACGTGAACGAAGTGCCTGATTTTGAAGTAATTTAAACTCGGAATAGGAAGGTTTTTGAGAATTTTGGGTTGAAGGGTATTGAATGAAATTCTGAGCTATGAAAAAACCTTTATTTTCTGTCGTAATAATATTCATGCTGCTCACTGGGTGCTCCCGGAAGCCGGCAGTCGATTACATAGCTTTTGTCGATCCGTTCATCGGCACGGTGGGCAGCGGCAACACCTTCCTGGGGCCTGTGATGCCCTACGGCATGGTGCAGCTCGGACCATGGCAGCGATACACGGGTGGCCATGAGGAAGGGACGATTTACGGCTTCAGCCATACACATGTGAGCGGCATGGCAGGTGGCGGCAATGCTCCTGCAGGGGATGTGATCTTCATGCCTGTCATCGAAAAGGATTCCCTCAGGGAATATTGCTCTGGTTTCAGCCACAGCAATGAGCAGGCTGCTCCGGGCTATTACAGCGTGCTGCTCGACGATTCGGGCATCAGGGCAGAGCTAACCGCTACGACACGGACGGGGTTGCATCGCTACACCTTCCCCGACAGGGGCAACCGTGTCGTGGTGCTCAAGATCATGAACGGTAGCCTGTCGGTGAGCGGCGAAGAGATCACGGGCGTTAACAACAACCGCGTGTATTTCGCGGCGCGCTTCTCACAACCGCTCAACGGTTATGAGATCGTCGGCGACAATGGAAACGCCGAAAACGCCTCAACCCCATGCAACAACATCAAGGCCATCTTCAGGTTCGGCAAAAATACCGGAAAATCATTGCTGCTCAAGGTGGGCATTTCGATGGTGAGCGTGGAAGGCGCGCGCAAAAACCTGGAAAAGGAGCAAAAGGGCTGGGATTTTGAGAAGGTGCGGCGGCAGGTCGTGGCAGCGTGGAACGCGGAGCTGGGCAAGATACACGTGGAGGGCGGAACGGAGAAGCAACGTAGAATATTCTATACATCGCTGTACCATTCGCTCATTCATCCCAACATTTACATGGATGTGGACGGCAAATACCGCAGCACCGACGGCAAAATTTATAAGGCTGAAGACTTCGTGAATTACACCAATTTCTCATTGTGGGACACCTTCAGGGCGCTGCATCCGCTCTACACCATCATCAACCGCCAAAGGACCAACGATTTCATCAAAACATTCCTCGATCGTTACGACCACACGGGGCGCATGCTTATCATGGAGTTCAACGGCGCCGAAGGGGAGACGCCGCCGATGATCGCCTACCACTCGCTGTCGGTGCTGGCCGATGCCTGGGTGAAGGGTATCCGTGACTATGACGGGAAAAAAGCCTTTATAGCTATGAAAGGTCTGGCCAATGACCTCGACAGGGAAGGCAAGCAGCTCTATCTCGACTACGGTTTCATCCCGTCCGACCTCAAGGGGCAGTCCGTCTCGCGCACGCTTGAATACAGCTACGACGACTGGTGCGTGACGCGCCTGGCCCGGGACTTCAGCGACGAGGACCAGCTGTATTTCCAGATGCGGGGCGATTTTTACAAAAACCTGTTTGACAAAGAGGTCAACTTCATGCGGGGGCGCAGGAGCAATTTCAAATTCGTGCCGGATTTCGACCCAATGGAAACGATTAATCATTATACGGAGGCCAATGCTTATCAGTACAGCACTTTTGTGCCGCAGGACATCGACGGCCTGATGGCACTGATGGGCGGTGAGAAAGCGCTTGAAAAGTGGCTCGATGACTGCTTCACCACTGAGACGGACTTTTCGAAGATCAACGTCCGCGATGTGACGGGTCTCATAGGGCAGTACGCACACGGCAACGAACCCAGCCACCATATCGTTTATCTCTACAATTATGCCGGAACGCCATGGAAGACACAGGCCATGGTGCGCCGCATCCTCAACAATCTGTACGACGACACGCAGGACGGCATCGACGGCAATGAGGATTGCGGGCAGATGTCGGCGTGGTATGTGATGAGCGCCATGGGCATCTACGCCGTCACGCCGGGCATGGATTATTACGTGATCGGCAGCCCCATTTTCGACAGGGTGGTCATCAACCTTGAGAACGGGAACACCTTCGAAATCATTGCCAAGAACAACAGCGATGAGGATGTCTATATCCGCTCCGCCACGCTTAACGGCGAACCATATACCAAGTCCGTTTTGAAGCACGATGACATCATGAAAGGTGGCAGCATCGTCTTCGAAATGGGCGACAGCCCCGGCAGGGAGTGGGGCGTGAAAACGGAGGACAGGCCCCGTTCGGCAAAGAAAAAGTTCGAATACGCTGCCTTGCAGCAATATGACTTTTCCGATATTCTCTTCCTGAACAACATAACCGTGAAGATGACGCCCGGCGTACAGGGCGCGAAGATCTACTATACAGTTGACAGCACGGAGCCCACCGAGGCTTCCACCCTGTACACCACGCCAATCGTCATTGACAAACCGTTGGCGCTGAAGGCGAAGAGCTATGTGGAAGGCAAGCACCCCGGCTGGCCCGTGACGGTGCATTTCAGGCAAATCCCCATTCTGGAAGCCGTGCAGGTGAGCGGGCTGAAGCCAGGGATACGCTACATCTACCGCGAGGGCAACATCCGCGGCGCCAAATATCTTGATGGCGTGCCCATCCTCGACAAGGGTGTGCTGAAGACCTTCAATGTGGATGCGATCAAAGATGAGCGACCCTTCGGCTACAATCTGTACGGCTATCTGAAGGTGCCTGCCACAGGCGTCTATCACATGGCGCTCGAGGCCAATGACGGTGCGGTGCTGTATATCAACGACAAGCTGATCATCGACAATGACGGCGGTCACCGTTCGCAGCGCCTCGACACGAAGATAGGCCTGAAAAAAGGCTGGCACCCCATACGGGTCGATTATTTTCAGCAGGGCCTGGCCAAAAACCTCATCGTGACCTGGGAAGGTCCCGGCGTGCCGGAGCATGAGATCCCGGCTTCAGTGCTTTTTCATGAGGAAGAATAGGGGGTAACCAAGGATTCCCCGATTTAGGGTCACCACTATTTTGGATTCTGAAAATGAAGGATTTTATGGTTCTACAAAAAAGTACTGTCAGTAATAAAAAAATAAATGTATTCACCATTTGAATTACTGAACACTAAGTAACAATCCATTCCCTGGCCATGAT
>WGED01000410.1 GCA_015492915.1 Cyclobacteriaceae bacterium | reverse complement strand
GGAATACTGACTTTTTATGGTTGCGCCATGAACAAGATGTTGAAAATGGCCAAGGACCAGCAGGTGACTACAGATCCAAACCCGCTTGAAGTACATGCTGACAAAGTTGATTTCGAGGTTTCGGCTCTCCTGCCGATCAAAATGCTTAAGCCAAATATGACATATTCCATAGAACTGGCTTATGAATATGGAGACAAATCAAACAAATTTGACCCCATCAATTTCACGGCCAACGAGTATCCTAACAGAGATACACAACAACCAAGAGAATCCAAAAAATTTGAAATGCCTTATGATGAAGCGATGAATCCAGGTACATTGACTGCAATGGGCTGGGTAACAAATGATAAGAACGGAAAGAAAAAAGGACCGACCGAGAAAATCGTTCTCGCCAAAGGCCTGATAACAACATCGAAGCTCGTGATGCCCTCTTACTTCGCTGGATTTGTGAGCTATGACTACAAAGATGAAACAGTAGGCGGATGGACCCCGGAAGAAGAGCTCGAACCGACCAACGTCAATTTCTATTTCCTCCAGGGAAGCTCGGTTTTAAGATCATCTGAAAAAAGAAGTGAAAGGGGTAAATTCCTGCAGGCTTTCATCGCTGAGAAAAACGTAACCCGTACAGTTACCATCACCGGTACCCACTCACCCGAAGGTCCTGAAAGAGTGAATAGCGATCTTTCAAAAAACAGGGCAGAGGTGATTGAGAAATTCTACCGTCAGATGATGGATCGTTACGATTACAAAGGAGCCGCTGATTCTATCAAATTTGTGCTTAAACCTGTGATCGAAGACTGGACGGATTTCAAAAAAGCCCTCGAACAATATGATGGTATTGATCAGGCCGCTAAAAATGAAATACTTAACATTGTAAACGGTTCAGGGACATTTGAAGAAAAAGAAAAGCAATTGCAAAAGCTGCCTTCATACAAAAAAATCTTCAAGGATATTTATCCTGACTTAAGAGCAGCTAAAACTGAGATTCTTACCGTTATTCCAAAAAGAAGTGACGCAGAGATCGCAGTGCTTGCCAAGCAGATTGTTGAAGGAAAAGTTCCTGCCGACACGCTCTCATACGGTGAGCTTGCCTACGCCGCTTACCTCACTCCTTCACTTAGTGAAAAAGCTGCTATTTATGAGGCGGCTGTTAAGACTTATTCTAACTGGGCTGCCCACAACAACCTCGGTGCTGTCTATTTAAGCATGGCTATTGCCGGAGAGGGTGACAAGGATAGTAATCTTGAAAAAGCCATTACTCAATTCGAGATTTCGCTAAACAAGAAAAACAATGCCTATGCAAAGGGTAATATGGCTTCTGCCGAACTGATGCAGGGCAATGTTGAAAAGGCTTACGCCTCAGTTTCCGATGCTGTTTCAATGAATCCTCCTTCAAAAATTGCTTATGGCTTCAATGGCACGAAAGGGGCTATCGAAATCATGATGGCTAAATATGATGATGCTATCAGAACATTGTCAAGTGCAACGGATAATACACCTAACCTCTTCAACAAAGGATTGGCCCAGGTACTTGCAAAAGATTATCAGAATGCTCTTACAACTTTTGATGAGTTGTCCGACAAAAACAGCAAATGCGCTATGGCAAACTACGGTGCTGCCATAGCTTCAATCAAGTTGGGGAATACAAGTGCTGCAATTGATAACATCAAAAAGGCTATTAACAAAATGCCTGAGCTGAAGTCGAAGATTGCCAGTGATCTGGTGTTTGACCAAATAGCTTCTGACAGCAACTTCATTAGTGCTGTTAAATAAAAAATAATCATCATTTACTTTAAAACCCTCCCGGTTCCGGGAGGGTTTTTTTATGAATTAAAACTCAAAATTTTTGGGTGTAGGTAATAATGCCTATTTTTGCGTTCCAAAAAATAATCAATCTCTATGGTAGAAAAGCAATTCAGAGAAGTTATCAGAGACGCCATGTCTGAAGAGATGAGGCGTGATCCCAAAGTATTCCTGATGGGTGAGGAAGTAGGGCAATATAATGGTGCTTATAAAGCCAGCCAGGGCATGCTCGATGAATTCGGCCCTGAAAGGGTGCTTGACACGCCTATTTCTGAATTAGGGTTTGCAGGTCTTGGTGTAGGTGCTGCCATGAACGGCCTCCGCCCCATAATAGAATTTATGACTTTCAACTTCTCCCTGGTTGCAATAGATCAGATCATCAACAGTGCTGCGAAGCTTCGCTCAATGTCAGGTGGCCAGTTTGATATTCCGATTGTTTTTAGAGGTCCTACTGGCAACGCAGGACAGCTTGCCGCCCAACATTCACAAAATTTTGAAAACTGGTACGCAAACACCCCCGGCCTCAAAGTCGTAGTTCCATCTAATCCTTACGACGCCAAAGGTTTGCTTAAATCATCTATTCGTGATAATGATCCTGTGATATTCATGGAGTCAGAACTAATGTATGGCGACAGGGCCATGATACCAGAAGATGAATATCTGCTTCCTATCGGTGTAGCTGATATTAAGAAAGAAGGCAACGACGTGACACTTGTATCTTTTGGTAAAACCATGAAAATAGTCTATGAAGCGGCTACACAATTGGAAAAGGAAGGTATATCTGCTGAAGTGATTGACCTCCGTACAGTACGGCCAATAGACTATGAAACTATTGTGAATTCAGTGAAAAAAACGAATCGCCTGGTAGTCATTGAAGAGGCATGGCCACTATCCTCAATATCAACAGAAATTTCACATCATATCCAGAAAGAGGCATTTGATTATCTCGATGCGCCGGTGAAAAGGGTGAATGCCATGGATGTACCGCTCGCCTATGCACCAACACTTGTCGAAGCCTCTTTACCCAATGTAAAAAGAACCCTCGAGGCAGTTAAATCTGTGCTATACTTATAACAGGTTTTTTTCCATGAAATCGCCTGATGCATGAATTATAGGGGATTTTAGCCCCCTTGTTCAGGATTGGCTACGGGCAGGGAGAAAAAGAAACGGCTTCCTTTTCCCAATTCACTTTCTGCCCAAATCTTACCCCCATTCATCTCCACAAACTCCTTGCTCAACAGAAGTCCCAGACCCGTCCCTTTTTCTTTGCTGTCCCCAATCAGATTCAGATTTTCACCAACTTTGAACAATCTGGATATATCCTCTTCCCTGATCCCTATGCCATTATCAGTTACACCAACTACCAACGATTTACCCTGATGATCAGCAGTGATTTTAATTGTACCGCTTTCATCGGTGAACTTTATAGCATTACCTATCAGATTCCTTAAAACGGTTCTGATCATATTTGCATCAGCAAATGCTTTGATACTACCATTTACATCATTGATGATGGTTATATTTTTCTGGAAAGCATTATTTTCATTTAACTCAATTATCTCAGATACTAACTTACCAATATCCAAAACCTCAGGCTGATAAAGGAGGGCTCCTGTCTGTGACCTGGCCCATTCCAACAGGTTGTTAAGAAGTGATCTTGCCGACTTGACCGAATCATTGATAAGATCAGCCAGTCGATGGAGGTTTTCGTCTTTGTATGTGCTCAACTCAGCATGCAAAATATCGCTCAATCCCATCAACTGGTTAAGGGGCCCTTTGAGGTCATGGGCGATGATCGAAAAGAATTTATCTTTTGTTGCATTTAGTTCTTCAAGGGCTTTTCTCTGATTTCTCAGTTCCAGATGTGTCTTTACCCTTGCCAGCAATTCGGCTTTATTAAAAGGTTTGGTAATATAATCAACGCCACCGGCTTCAAAACCACGGGTAATGCTCTCAATATCAGTTTTAGCTGTCAGGAAAATCACCGGCAAATCTCTGCTCCGCTCATTCCCCTTTATTATTTCACAAACCTCAAAACCGTCCATTTCCGGCATCATAATATCAAGAAGTACCAGATCGAATTCCTCTTCTCTAATGTGTTCAAGGGCACTGTTTCCACTCAAAGCAAAATTAATATCATAACCAGCCTGTTTTAAAAAACTTGCTACAAGCTGGATGTTTTTTGCTACATCATCTACTATCAGTACTTTCTGACGGTTTTGATCAGGCATCTTTAATCCGGTTTCTGATGTTCTTTACTTTATCAATTATTTCAGGAAAAGAATGAAGCAATTCATTCATTTTGTCAATATCAAAATTCCTGGCATACAGCACCAAGTTATCGCCATATGTATTCAGAATTTCAATATTAAAATCGCTTCCGGTTTCTTTAAGATTCCATGCGAATTCTTCCACTTCACTAAATGAAGAGGTTTTTAATGCCAAACGCCACTGATCGGACAACTGTCCTTCAAGAATTTTTAGCAGTTTATCAATCCTCTTCTTATCTTTTATCTCAAATTCACTTGGCCAGTTCGTTCCTTTTCTCTGAGAATTGAAAAAGTTCCTGATAATTCTGATAAGATCATGCAAGTTTATCGGTTTAGTCAACACCGAGATAAAAGCATGAGAATCAGACACTTTTTTACTGAGATCAGGAAAGGAGGTAATACCGATTATTGAAGCCTTGCGGAGATTTTCATGCTTATTGATGAACTCTAAAATTCTCTCCATCTGTTTTTCATTCAAAAGCTCCGTAATGATCAACGAAACCTCACCTTTAAATTCAGTATTGAGACATTCTATTGTTTCAGACTCAAAAACCAAAGCCCTGGTCTTATTGAATATTTCTTTGATAAGCTCCCGGTTCGAACTCTGCTCGTCAACAACAACTACGATTTTTTTATCCAATGAAAGGCCTTCCAGCAGTTTATCTGTCGATCCGGGTTCAACTTCTTTGGCAGTTGCCCTCGAAATTTCCACCTCGGGCAGAATGACCTCAAATTTACTCCCTTTGCCCGGATAACTCTCAAGACTGATCGTGCCGCCCAATAATTCTACCAATCTCTTGGTTATAGCCAATCCTAAGCCTGTGCCTTTATACTTTCTCTTGTCCTGGTCATCTTGTTGCCTGAATGATTCAAATACAGCTTCCTGTAAATGAACCGGAATACCAATACCCGTATCTTCAATAGTAATCGAAATACCGGTCGTTTTTTTATTCCTTTTGCCATCAAGTATACGCGCAGATACTTTGATATGACCCTCTTCTGTAAATTTCACTGCATTATCCACAAGATTCAACAATATCTGCTTCAACCTTAATTCATCAAACATAAGAGTAGAAGGCATACCTTCGTCAATCTCAAAATAATAGTCCAATCCCTTTTCATGGGCTTTAAGTGAAAAAATGTGCTTGATCTCTTCGAACGCTGCTCTCAGATCAACCGGTGTGAGCTTGAGTTTCATTTTATTAGCTTCAATTTTTGAAAGGTCGAGGATGTCATTGAGCAGATTAAGTAGCGTGTTACCACTTGACTTTATCGAATTCAGATAGCTTTTTAATACAGGATCTGTAATGCGGGATAAAAGTAAATCGGTAAAGCCGAGTACCGCATTCATTGGCGTGCGTATTTCATGAGAAACATTAGCTAAAAATGCGCTCTTCGATTTATTGGCTTTTTCGGCTTCTTCTTTAGCTCTTTGTAATTCCAATTCAACCTTTTTTCGTAATGTGATATCAGTAATCACTGCCGCATATCGCACCGGTTGTTGATTATCGTCGAATATGGTGCTTTCCCTGTACCAAATCCATTTTATCTGCTCATCATCAAGTACCACCCTGAACTGAACATCGAGAGATTCCCTTTTTTCTTTTCTGTAACTATTGATTTCATTGACCACCCAAAATTTATCATCAGGGTGAATCAAAGAAAATATCACTGATGGATTTTCTCCATAATCTTTTCTGCTAACATTTAATATC
>WGED01000409.1 GCA_015492915.1 Cyclobacteriaceae bacterium | reverse complement strand
GTTAAAGTACAACTTGTCCCGCCAGGGCGGGAAGAAAATCAGCACGTTTGATGAGGAGGCATAATGCACTTTTATGGTGACGAGTCAAACGTGAACGAAGTGCCTGATTTTGACGTAGTTTAAGCTCGGAATAGAAAGGTTATTGAGATTTTTGGGTTTATTCGATCATTCAGTTGTTCTCTTGTTCGAATGCTCGTTTGTTCAACTGTTCGGGCATTCAGAAAGAAAAGCTGCTATGCCCCTCACAGCCTTGGCTCATGAAAAAATAGTCATTTTCTCATGACCTGCCTATCCGTTGATCCACACGGTCTTCTGATTGGTAAACTCCCTGATACCGAGGTGTGACAACTCACGACCATAACCGGAGTTTTTTATACCGCCGAATGGCACGGCAGGATCGGAGAACATCATCTGATTGATATACACCGCACCACTCTCGATATGTGCAGCCAGCTCCCGGGCCTTTTTTATGTCCGTCGTCCATAGCGACCCGCCGAGACCGAAGGTGCTGTTGTTGGCCACTGCCACTGCTTCGCCTGCATTTTCCACAATGAAAAATGAAGCCACAGGCCCGAAGATCTCCTCATCATGTGCGGGCATGCCCGGCTTCAGGTTGCCCAGGACCATTGGGGGAAAGGCTGCTGATTCGATTTTCCCGGGGAGTTGCCCGTAGATCACCTCAGCACCCATATCGATGCTTCTTTTCACCTGTTCAAATATTTCTTCGGCGAGGTCTTGCCGTGCCAGCGTAGCATATACGGTTGATTTGTCCTCCGGATTGCCGAACTTCATCCTTTCTATTTCTTCAATGAAAATATCCGTGAATTGCTCCGCAATTTCTTTTTCAAGAATAAAGCGCTTGGCGGCAATACAGCTCTGTCCCGTATTGATCATCCTCGCTTTGGCGCCAATAGTGGCCGCTGTCCTGACATCCGCATCTTTCAGCACGATGAAAGGATCGCTGCCTCCCAGTTCGAGGACTGATTTTTTCAGGTTATTGCCCGCTGTTGCCGCAACACTTTTCCCCGCCAATTCGCTGCCGGTGAGGGTTACAGCGGCGACACCGGGATCGTCGATCACCTGCTTTACCTGTCCGGAAGAGATAAGCAATGAGGTAAAGACACTTTCCGGAAAGCCTGCCTTACGAAATACCTCCTCTATTGCCAGGGCACATCCGGGCACATTGGAGGCGTGCTTGAGTAATCCTGTGTTACCTGCCATGAGGGCAGGGGCTGCGAAACGGAAAACCTGCCAGAAAGGAAAATTCCAGGGCATTACGGCCAGCACAACCCCCAGCGGATTATAATGCACATATGCTTCGCCATGGGGCGGATCCAGGGGCTCATCTTTCAGAAAAACGGCAGCTTTTTCGGCATAATAATCACAGACTTTCGCACACTTTTCTATTTCCGCATATGATTCATTGAGGGGCTTACCCATCTCAAGGGTGATGATGCGCGCATAATGTTCTTTGCTGCTGCGCAGCTCAGAAGCTGCTTTGTACATCAGTGCCGAGCGTTCTTCGAAAGGAACCTCTTTCCATCGATTAAAAGCATTACCGGCCTGTCGTATTATTTCTTTGACGTCTTCATCAGAGTGGCCTTCATATTCCTTTATGAGTTGGCCGTTATAAGGGTTGACTGATCTGAATCGCATAGGATATTTTTTCTTTTTTCCAGACAATTAAAAGACAGCCCCGAGGCAATCAATGCGAAAGTCGGAGCCAGCAAAGAACCCACCACGGGTATCAGTAAAAATAAGTTAAAGAACATCCCGTTGCCAAGCACCAGGCCCGGAAACTGCCTGATCAGTTGCCGGCTCTCTTTCCTGCCCATGTTAAAGTGCATATTTCGATAATCGGTCATCGCGTATCCGATAAAATAACTTTCAATGACCAGGATCACCAGGGGAGTAACAGGGATGATCCATACGAGCAAAAGAGAGACAAGCACAAGGACGGAAGATAGTGAAATGTCGATCAGAAAATTCCTTAGTGATATGCTCATGGCCCTGCCGCATTCGTACAGATATTTTCCCGGCCGTTCCGGAGGGGGTTGGCCTGTGGCGATCGTCTGTATCCTGGACGATATCGTCACAAAGAGGGGCGCCAGCAGTATGAGCATGACATATTTGTAAATTTTCAGATAGAGGAAGAAGACACTTGAACGGATGATCACCAACAGAAAGCCCTCCACAAACTTAGTAAGTTCCCGGTCAGTGCCTGCCGGATGAAAAATTTCCGTAAAACGATGCCAGATAGCCCCTGATGTCTTGATGGAGAGTATTACGGTAACCACCGACAGGATAAGATTAAATACGGCGGGGAGCGCCAAAAGCTTCCACAGGTTATGCGATTCGATGAATTTGAAAGTGCGCCAATAATAGAGCAGGGCAACTTTAATTTGATAAAGGTATTTCATGTCATCAACTGTGTAGATAAAAGTATGCAAAATCCATAAAATCTCCTAAAGCGTACCTGCAGAAATAAACAATAAGAATTTCAGTTTGAATGAGATATATGTCCTTGTTTTCGTAATTTTGCGAACCAACAATAAACCACCGATGTTTTTATTTTGAAATGTTCATTCCGGCCTTATTGATTTTTATCCAATTGACCGGGTCAGATATTTCCTTTCAAAGAATTGACTTATGAATTTATTGGAATTTATTAAAGAAAACGCCCGAAAGCAGCCCAAAAGAATCGTGTTGCCGGAGGGTGATGAGGAGCGGACATTAAGAGCCGCGGATGAAGCGCTGAAGCATGGTTATGCAGAAATAATCCTGATCGGAAATCCGGATGATATCATGGCTCAGGCGTCGGATGCCGGTCTGCAACATATCAGTAAAGCCCGCATCATTGATCCGGAAAGTTTTGATAAAGCGCCTCAGTATACAGAGGCGCTGGTGGAACTGCGAAAAAAGAAAGGCATGACACCTGAGCAGGCAACGCAATTGTTAAAGGACTCGCTGCACCTCGCTACAATGATGATCAAGATGGGCGATGCAGACGGAGAGGTTGCCGGCGCCCGCAATGCTACCGGTGATGTGCTGAGGCCCGCATTTCAATATGTCAAAACCCTGCCGGGTATCACGGTGGTATCAGGTGCTTTCATCATGATACTGCCGGAGAAAACTTACGGCGAAGACGGTGTGCTGATATTTGCGGATTGTGCCGTATTCCCGGATCCTGACGAACAACAACTCGCCGAGATTGCAGTCGCTACGGCCCGCACGGCGAGGGCGATTGCAAAGATCGAACCGCGCATTGCCATGCTGAGCTTCTCTACCAAAGGCAGCGCACAGCATGATGCAGTTGATAAGGTAGTCAATGCGACCAGGATAGCCAGGGAGATGGCGCCGGACCTGCAGATCGACGGTGAGTTACAGGCAGACGCCGCGCTGGTGGAGGCCATTGGCAAAAAGAAAGCCCCCGGCAGTGAGATAGCGGGCAGGGCCAATGTCCTGGTGTTTCCCACGCTTGATGCCGGCAACATCGGCTATAAGCTCGTTCAGCGACTGGCCAATGCGGAGGCGATAGGCCCTATCCTGCAAGGAATGGCGGCACCCATCAACGACCTGTCCAGGGGTTGCTCGGTCGATGATATTGTAAATATGATAGCTATTACGGTAAATCAGGCCCAGAAATAAAAAGACAATGAGTATTCAGGTAGAACCAATAGAAGGTTATGCGATTAAGCGGCGCGAGCAGCCGGTCGTAAGGAAAAACAGATATGAATTCACCAAAGTCGGGATTGTCGGCTGTGGTATCCTGGGACAGGAGATCACCAGGATGGTGGCGTCCTATGGAATTGAGGTGATTTTTCTTGAGGTTTCGGAAGAGAAGATCCAGCAGGCCCTGGCGAGCATCTCCAATGAACTGGATGCGATGATAGAAAAATGGGGCATGACCAACAGCGATAAGCGTGCAATCATGTCGCGCATTCGCGGAACCATGAATTATGAAGAATTATCAGGCTGTGAAATCGTGATCGAATCGGTAAAATCAAAATCACGGGAAAACAGTGTAGACCTGCGGAAGAGGATTTTCAAAGAGGTTGAAAAATACATCAGCCCTGATGCTGTGATCGCCACCAACTCCACTACGCTGGTTATTACCGAGATGTCTTCGGAGCTTGAGTACCCGCAGCGCTGCGTGAGTATGCACTTTCTCTCGCCTGCCGATAAGACACGCGTGGTCGAAGTGGCCCGCGGGCTTTATACCTCTGACGAAACTTATGAGCGGGTGTGCCAGTTTGTACAACTGTTTGACAAAAAAGTGATTCCCGTCGTGGAGTCACCGGGAGTAATCAGTACCCGACTTATTGCGCCGCTCATCAATGAAGCCTGTGAGATATTGATGGAAGGTGTCGGCAAGCTTGAAGATATTGACACCACGATGAAACTGGGATTCGGATTTCCGCTCGGCCCATTTGAGATCGCGGATAAAATCGGCCTTGACTCCGTAGTACGATGGCTCGACAACCTTTACAGGGAATTCGGCGATCTGAAGTATAAGGCCTCGCCATTGTTGAAAAAGATGGTGCGTGCCAATCTGCTTGGCAGAGAGACCCTGCAGGGTTTTTATAAATACAATGAAGAAGGGAAGAAAATTGTGGAAGAGCACGAAACCAAATAGTCCTCACACTTTTTAAAACAGATTCAATGATTATTCTGATAATAAATTCCGGAAGTTCATCCATCAAATACCAGCTTTTTAATGTTGAGACGACGGAAGTGCTGGCAAAGGGATTGGTGGACAAAATAGGCATGGGCGATTCGTACCTGCTCAATAAGCGCAATGACGGGGATGAGGTAAAGCTGGTCGGTGAGATTGTCGACCACCAGGCGGGCATCGAATATGTGCTCGGTGTGCTGATAAGCGAAAAGCACGGCTCCCTGAAGTCACTCGAAGAACTGGGCGGTGTGGGACACCGCGTTGTACACGGTGGTGAGACATTTAAAGAAAGCGCACCAATCAATAATGAGGTGATCGAGAAGATCAAGGCTGTTTCGGACCTGGCGCCGCTGCACAATCCGCCAAACCTTAAAGGTATTTATGCGATTCTCGATTTTCTGCCCGACACGCCTCAGGTAGCTGTTTTCGATACGGCTTTTCATCAGACCATGCCGAAATTTGCCTATATGTATGCCATTCCGTATTCTTTGTACAAAAAATACGGGTTGCGGCGGTACGGATTTCACGGCACGAGCCATCACTACGTATCGCGCAGGGCGTGTGAACTCACGGGTGATGATTATTTTTCTCAAAAAATCATAAGCTGCCATCTGGGAAACGGTGCTTCCATTACTGCTATCCACAACGGCAAATCCGTCGATACCTCGATGGGGCTGACGCCGGTGGAAGGGATGATCATGGGGACGCGAAGCGGCGACCTCGACCTCGGGGTACTCACCTATATTATGGAAAAGGAGGAACTCGACGTAAAAGAAGCCAACACGCTCATTAACAAACACAGCGGCATTCTGGGCATCTCGGGTGTGTCGTCCGATATGAGAGAGGTGGAAAAAGCTGCCGACGAAGGCCATGAGCGGGCGCGGCTGGCTTTACAGATGTACGACTACAGGATCATAAAATATATCGGCTCGTATTCGGCGGCAATGAGCGGTGTGGATATGATCGTATTTACAGGGGGTATCGGTGAAAATGCCGACAGGGTGCGCAAGTCGGTTTGCAGCAAATTCGGCTATCTCGGCCTTGAGTTTGATCAGGAGAAGAATAAAGGCCTGCGCGGCAAGGAAGCGATCATCAGTAAGCCCGGATCGAAGGTTAAGGTGCTGGTAGTGCCGACCAATGAAGAACTGGTCATTGCTCATGAGACCGTGAAGGTGCTGGAGGGTAATAAGAAGTAATAAAGTGTCGTAAAGGGTCTTTCTAAAGATTTATATATTATCTGCTTATATCATAGCTTAAGTGTTTTTTAACTTAAAACCATTACAATGAAAAGAGAAATATTCAGGATTGCGGTTGTTGCCATCATGCTGTTTAATTATTCGTGTGGTCATCAATCAAAGGACAAAAGTGATCATCAGCATGCGGAGGAAGTGGAGAAAACGGATCATCACGACAGTTCGGAAGCCCCTGTTGTATTGAATAACGGTAAACAATGGATAGCAAATCCGGAAACAACCGTTGGCATAAACAATATGATCAATATAATGGATTCATTTTCTGAGAAAGATAATGTGGCGGCGTTCAAAAAACTGACTCAGGATTTACAGGAAGAACTTGACGGGATATTTAAAAAATGCACGATGGACGGTGAGGGACATAATCAATTACACAACTTTTTGATACCGGTAAAAAACCTGCTGGAGGATATGGGTTCATCGGATTTAAGTAAGTGCCGGGAGAGTTATGAGAAACTACGCCGGCATTTGAGTGATTACAATAAGTTCTTCAAATAATTAACTAAAAATCAAGGCCTGAGGGATATGTGGGGATAAAATAATCATCGATTTTTCATGGATGTCTTTATGCCAGGGGCTGGTCTCTCGCCTGCCAAAGACTTGCCGGCGGTGCTGTCCGCGTACCTGGTTATTGTGTGTTCGTTTAACCCAAAAACCTCAATAGGATTTCGTGAGGAGGGCTTAAATACAACTTGTCCCGCCATAGCGGGAAGAAAATCAGCTTGTTTGGCAAGGCAGGGGCGCACTGGCGGTCAAATGGCCGTCAGCCGTCTACTCGATTGTAAACCGTTATTGTTCCACTTTCATAATTCCGGGTATTTTCCATGTTCCATCCAAAACAGATTTTTTTGGCCAATACAATCTAAGAGTAACATTTGTTAATCCTTCTTTGGTTGATGGTAGCCAGTTGGCGGTTTTATCTCCACCTGGGTCAGTATTTTGGATATAAATATCCAACGAACCATCTTCATTATAATTTAGCTTATTTCTGTCACCTATGGCAAAACGATTTATTGGGTTTGCTATCAGAAAATCTTTGCTATTATATGCTGTAAGCGACCAAAAAGCATTGACAGGCGGTATTTGATTTTTGTCAAAATGTAAAACATATTTATTTGATCCAAGTATTTGATTACCATCAATATCTACCGATGTGCTTGGGTAAACAGCATCTTTTGTTAAGTTGGCGCCTAAACCTATAAAAGCAATAAATGCACGGTGTTCATAATTTGTTCCATAAGTACCCATTCCTGTACGTGCAAAAATCCAGTTATTAATCAATTCAACACCGGCATCTATTTTACCGGTAGATTTATCTATCCAGTTTTGATGAGCTATTGCCGGTATTTTATTTAATTCTGCTACTAATTCAGTGGATAAACCATCAGTTGAAAATTTTTCTCCTATTTTCATGCCAATCGTTTCCATATCTTTTATTAGAGGTTCATCTGCTTTTGCAGGGGGATTGTCCACCATAAGTTGCAACATTCTATTGATATAATCTTCAAAACTTAATGCTCTGGTATCATCAACGGGTACGATTTTACTTTTTTCTTCAGATACTTTACCTAATTCAGGTTCATAATCGGTTCCGTATTTACTCAAAAGGTCAACATGCATGCCATCTTGAAAAGCTTTAACAACAGTAGCACCGTCCTCAGGGCTGTTAACCTGCGTACGTCCTATCATCCAAACAGTATTTGTTGGGGCTTTAAGTTGTTCCATGCCCTCTGGTACTTCACCATTCCAGTTTGGACCTGTCAAAAGAAATTTATGAGCTCCTTTGCCCGTTGTTCGTGGACCGGGAACCGCAAATATATTAGAATAAGCATCGTAAAGTGGCAACAAATAATAACGCTCAGTTGCAGGCACGGTTAACACCACAGGCTCTGCTTTTAAGTCAAACCAACAGTTTGAATAATATGTATCAACATTTGGTTTTACAACAGCTGTAAATTTGTCATCGGGAAACATTCTAAAATGCCCTACTTGATTAATTGGGGCGTAACCATTGTTCTGTGGCTTTTCCACATTTGTTGATACTTGTTTAGTGTAGTCCATTAATATCATAGGATATCCATACACATATGCATTTTTTGCAATCTCAACAAACTGTTCATTTGTAATTGCTTTTGATACTGATTTTTTATCTGTTTTAGGATTTCCACAGGATGTCAAAAACACCATCAGAAAAATCAGGATTGAAATTGTAATTTGTTTCATCTTTACTCCTTTTTTTATTATTATGTTATATTACTTTAATGGTTTACAACGGTGAGCATATGAGGCGTTGGGCATTTTAACGCTTCAAACTTTCAGGTTACTATTATATTTCTCCATTAGTATCACCTTCATTTTCAGCACTATCCGCCAAATGCACTATATTTTTTGTTGGCGGTATATTATTCTTCTTTTTCAATTATTTCATCTATTACATAGCTTTTTACAACTTCATTCTGGTCAATAGATTGCCCATCCCATTCGTCAATTCTAAAATTCCATAACACAGTTCTGTCATAATATTTTTGAATTTCAATTAATGGAAAATAGATAGGACTTTCTTCAGTAATCCAAAAGTTTCCTTCACCACCAGCATATGCTCCAACAGGTTTAAAATAGGCATTAAATAATCGCCCATTCACCTTATGATAATAAAAACTTCTCATTTTAAAAGTGTCCCAAGAAAAAGGATTGATTAGATTAAATCCAAGTAATCCATAAACAACCGCGAAACATAAAATACCTATTGCCCTAATTAATACAGTAAT
>WGED01000408.1 GCA_015492915.1 Cyclobacteriaceae bacterium | reverse complement strand
GGAGTAGGGGTGGGTCATTAATAAAATCATCCTTTTTTAAATTTTAACTTATTGATTTAATAATCTGTTATTTATAAAGTTTTTATTGTACCAAAATATTAAAATTCCCATCAAATTTCTTCATCAAATTCGCCGAGGCGGAGCGGATATTTACCATATTCCCGCACCAGCTTCACAATATAGTCATAGGTGTGGCCCGACACGCCGCTGGTCACCGAATGGTCAGACTGAAAAATAAAACCACCCCCTTTGGCTGCATTCAACTTTCGGAGTACCTCTTTGCGAATCAGTTCTTTATCACCCTTCTCCCACACTTGAATGTCGCTATTGCCGCAGTATCCGATTTTATTGCCGTACTTACGCTTCAGATCCACGGCATCCATTCCTGCCTTCACTTCGAGGGGGTTATAGGCATCAATGCCAATTTCTGCGAAATCATCGAAGATCAGTTTCGTGTTGCCGCAGCCGTGGTAGATCACAGGTATGTTGTTTTCATGACACACATCCGTCATGGCTTTTACCCACGGCTTGAAATACGTTCGCCAGTATTCGGGATCGAAAAACATCGTTTTGTCATAAGCCACATCGCCCCAGATCACCATGCCGTCGAGCAGGCCATCCGCCGCTTCGATCTGCGCTTTGGTGATGTCGAGATAAAACTGTCCGATCCTGTTGATACAGGCGCCGAGGCGATCGGGGTACATACCGATCCAGAACAGTGTGTTTTCCTGCCCGATCAGGCGCGTGAGGCATTCCGAAACTTCGATCACGCTACCGAAAACGGGAAAGTCTTTGCGCAACCTTTTCACCGTCTCCACCCATGGGGGCGAATTGCGCTCAAAGCCGTCGCCTACACCGGCGATCTGATTGTCGCCCGCCTCGAAATACCGCCTGCGGTCGTAGGGGTCATCAAATTCGAATGATTCGAGCTTTTCAATGGTGTCATTTTCCCATGACATGAATTCAGGCATGGGAAAATCGAATTTTTTCCTCATAGTCGTCCTGAAGCCCGTCCTGACGATCACTTCTTCCTCATCTTCTTTGAGTGTCTCGAATGACTGAATCTTCGGGTCCATGTTGGGGAAGGTCACGATCCAGTCGAGATCGTAATAATAGTACGGATCGGCGTCATCAGGCAGGTTGAGTTCCTTGCGCCACCGTTTCAAAAAGCCACCCCAGAAAAAGTCGCTGATGGGAACCCTGTCAGGCTCCTGATGGCTGAGCGCTTTATTCATCCTCTCAAGTTTCTTCAGTGTGTTCTCAGGGCGCGTATATTTCGTTTCGACATTACTTTGCATTGCCGGTAGATTTAGATTTTATGATGATGTCCGCTCTCCTTGATTCGGGCGTCACCTTGAGCCTGTCAATGGCGCCGTTTTTAATAGTCCCCTCAATGATCGTGTTGTAAGGAGCGTGCAGCCTGAATTCGCCGTTCCAGTCTTCGGGCCAGGCAGGCAGCAGGTACAGCTTTTCAGAATACGGATCGGGTTGTAATACCATCGTCTGAAAAGCTCTCATCAAAATGCCGCCATGGTCCTGGTCAGGGGTCCAGTCGTAATTAGGGCCCCAAAATGCCGGAAATCTCATGTTGTTGTCATGCTCACTCGCTCTTGCCACGAGGTATTCTCTGGCCTGATCGGTGAGCCCGAGATATGTCATGAAGATGTCATCCTGCCGCCAGCCGAAATGCCCCTTGTCCCATCGGTGGTTCAGCGCGTTGACGGCCCATTGGGGGTTTGGGTTATCGAAGCTGAACAGTCTGAACGGAAATACTGCATACAGTTCCGGGTTTTCGACATTGCGTTTATCTGCAAATTTTTCAGCCGGCGCCAGGGCAGGGCCGTCGGGTGTTTCGCGCAACGGTATCGGCGGTATTTTTTGCTGAAAAGCCTGCCAGTATGCCCTGTCAGACTCGCTGACTATGGAGGGCGGCAGCGCCAGCAGCCTTTTGGTGATGGCGATAAGGCCCGAAACTTCTGTCATGGGGTTGGTGCATTCCCACCATGTCTCGGCTGCCTGCGACGGGTGCATGATCAGCTTGCCATCCTCCCCGGTTTTATAATAATTGTCAAAAAACCTGATCACCTGACCGGCCAGCGGTATGATCTTTTCTTTCAGGAACGCGGTGTCCTGTGTATAGTCAAAATAGTCGAACATCATGAAGGCGAGCTCCGGCCCCGATACCCACTCCCACTTATGATACCCCAGTACCTGGAGGGGGTCTTCGCGCTCTTCATAAGGCGTCCAGCCGTAAGTTTCCGTGAAAACGGAGCCCCAGAAATACATGCATTCGGGAAAATATACGCCGTCAAATCCGAAATACTTTTTCGTCCTGTACTTGCTGAGCTCAAAAATGTCATCCGCATACATTTTGAAAAACGGTTGCAGCAAATCAAAATCGCCCGAGGCAACCATGCTGAGGTAGGGCAGCCGTGTGTTTTGCCACCAGTAGCCGGGCCCCCACCGCCTGTAGTCGGCGCCACCGGGTTTGTCGGGGTAGTCAACCGTAAACAGCGAGCCGTTGAACTTGATCGGGTAGCGGCCACGGCCTGCGCAGGCGTCGATAAACCGCTGCAGTGCATAAGCTCTGGAAACGATAAAAGCGCCGCTGTCCGTGTCGGAATCTGCATGCAGCCAGCTTCTGTTCCAGAAGTCCTCCCACCATTGTTTATGGGAAATAAGCCTTTTTTCCATAGGGGTCTGCTCCGTTGCCTGCATGACCTGCGCTATGGATTTTTGCCAATTTTCCGGTGAGGACGGATGCTCTGTGAGCACATAGACACTCAATTTGTCTGCAACCTGCATAGTGGAATCATTCGTCACATCTGCCTCATCGCCGGTGATGACCGCGCCGAAAATCCTGTGCAGGATGGGGTCTTCAGTGAAATATTCTGAAAGTCCCTGTAACCTGTTCGTCAGGTCAAAACCCACGGACTTCCGGTTGAAATGGTACCATCCTATGAGATTTTGACCATTTTTCACGAATTCATCCGGCTCCACAACCACCGGGGCGTGCATGTTGCCGGGGTGGCGCCTGTCTTCGAGCAGGTCGCTCACATTGAGTTCGGGCAGTCTGTAAGGAGCTGTGCGCCAGCGCTCTATCCGGGCAGTCAGTTTTAGTGGCGTGCCACCCTCACTCACGACGTACACTGCGGGGTTGTTGGCATCGGCCACCACCCTGAGTTGCAGGTCTGTCTTTTTTCCGTTGTACTCGCCCCTTGAGGAGATGATAACAGAACCTGTTTGCAGGTCAAGTTCCTGACTGAATGCTGCGCCGGGAAATATAAGTGGCGGATCGCACTCCACACGTACCTTGCCGACCTTCAACAGCCTGCCGTTGTCGCCCCAGGAGTCTGTCTTGCCGATATAAAAACACAGATCGCCGTTTTGCTCCACCCACACATTCAGCGCTATGTCACCATTGCCGAGCGGCATGGAGCCGAAGGCATTTTCCGATGGGGAATCCCAGATGATGTTATAAGGACGGGGGCTTGCGGCAGCAGTACCTTCTTGTGTGGTTGATTGCCTGCATCCCCAGGTAAAAAATAAGGAGGATACCATTGCAATCAACAATATCCCCCTTCTAATGCTAAAGCTTTTCATAATTAAAAAGTTGATTCTTGCATGCTGAAATTAGCAAAAAATCACCTTTTTATCATGGCGCCCTGCCCTCTTTCTCACAAATCATCAAACCATGTCGTTGAGTGACCGCCGCACCAGATCAACCTGCGTGAGGCAGACAAACTCATGGTCGATGCCCGCGTTGATGATGGCCAGCTTCAGCGCCAGGTCCGACAACCGCCAGTCGCGGAACACCTTGTTATTCCGGCAGAAAAACACGGGCTTAAAATGCTCTGCCACGGGCACCCCCGCCATCCTGCACACCTCGATGGCGCGCTCGATGGCCTCCGTGATCTCCTCCGGACGGTCGATGCCGAACAACGCGAGATCGGTGGCGAGGTGCCGCAGCTTCCTGTTGATGAGCATTTCTTCAATATCCCTGATGACCTCAGGGGTAGGATCGTAATTGTATATAACCAGTTCTCTCATAATTTTCTTCATTAATGTGTTTGCAAACTCATTTCCCTCAACTTCTCAAACAGTTCCTTTTCTTTGGCCGTAAGGTGTTTCGGGATCACTACATTCACCTTCAGCAGCATATCGCCGAAAACGCCTGATTTTCCATACACCGGCATGCCTTTTCCTTTGAGTCTCAGGGTCTTCCCGTTTTGTGTGCCGGCGGGAATTTTCACGTTTACAGGCCCTGTGAAGGTATTTACCGTTACCTTGCCGCCCAGCACGGCGGTATAGAGATCCACATTCACGGTCTGCTCCAGGTTGTCGCCGTTGCGCCTGTACAGGTGGTGCGGCGCTACACGGATGTGCACGTACAGGTCGCCTGCTGCACCACCGTGCGAACCGGCGCCCCCTTTGCCTTTTACCCTCAGCTTCTGGCCGTCATAGGCGCCCGGCTTTATCTTCATCCTGATCTTCTTACCGTCAATATCCAGCATTCTGGTGGTGCCGTGGTAGGCCTCCTCCAGAGTCAGGGTGGTCTCTACCTTGTAGTCATGCCCTTTGCGCGGCATAGGCTGTCGTCTCGAGCGAGTGCGGCCGCCACCCATACCGGAGCCCATGCCTCCGCCAAAGAACATGTTGAAGAAATCGGAGAAGCCGCCTTCGCCGAAGATCTCCGAGGGGTCGCCTTCGAAATGGAAGGTGCTGCCGCCACCACCCATGTTGCCCCACATGTTCGGATCGAAGCCTGCGCCGCCCTGCTCAAACTGTTTCCAGTTGGCGCCCAGCTTATCGTATTTTTCGCGCTTTTCGGGATCGCTCAAAACCTCATAGGCCTCATTGATGTCCTTGAACTTCTCCTCCAGGGCCTTGTCACCTTTCGTCTTGTCCGGGTGATACTTGACGGCCAGCTTTCGGTAAGCCTTTTTGATCTCGGCCTGCGAAGCCTTTTTATCAACCCCCAATATTTTATAATAGTCTTTATACTCCATTTTTATCTCTCTTTTTCATGTCATGTTAACGATAAAACATCGTTTGCGACCCTGTCCGGATCGCCACCTTCTTACTATCAATTTATTTGCCGAACGGCTTTTTTATGACAAAATGACCATTTTTTCACCTGCCGGGATAAGGGTGGGACGGATGGGCTGACAGGGTCGTTAGAGATTGACTCAGTGGATCGGCTACATGGCATGAATCTCCATGAAAACCTTCAAAATCAGTGACCATCCACTGTAAAAAATCCAAAATCAGATTTTGTTTACTGCATGTAGCGGAACAGGAATCTGTGCTCCATTTTACCTAGCGCTAAAGCATGGGTCAAAATGATTCAAGCTTGCCTTGCTGCGGTTTTAGTCCAAACTACTGCTTTCTTAACCATTCGTTGTCATCCGCATCCAGTTGATCTTGCGATATGAGCAAATCATCAGAGATATCGCTTTCGCTCATCTTAAGCATTTCCTTTTGCTCTAGAGTCAGGCGAACTTTGCCAACCTGGGATGAACTGGACACTAAACTATCAAGGGCTTTCAGGAAATCCGTATTCTCAATAGCAAGAATTTTATCAATGAGTCTGTTTTTAATATTGTCTGATGTTTTCATATCTTTTCAATGATCGAAAATTTCATGATTTTTAACAAACGTGAGCCGGTAAAGGGATGGATAAAAGCATTTACAAAATTTCTTTAAATCAGAATGGTAAGCGAAAGTTAGGCAAGTGGTAACAGTTTTTTCTCTCCACGGCGATCATTCGCTGAGCCCCGCCTATTTCCATCTAAACCGTTTTATTTAATGACAAAATGACTATTTTTTCATGGCTAAATCCAGGGATAAGACGAGTGGGCCGGATCATGGTGTTAGTGATTGGAATTCAGTGGGTTAAAGTTGAAGGGGAAATGGTTTCCCAATCTTTAAAGCCTATTAACCCGGATTATTCATGTTTCAGACATGAAT
>WGED01000407.1 GCA_015492915.1 Cyclobacteriaceae bacterium | reverse complement strand
GTTCCAGCTATTTTATTTCGCAGAACTCATCAGAAACAAACAACTCCCCAATCCCCTGCCAATATTCATCGAGAGGGAAGAACTCAATGAGAAAGTCGTGAAGATTTTTCACGAGCAGAAAGACCAACGGATTGGCTATGCCGACATCATCCGAACACTTTATAACGAGCATGAGCGTGATTTGGGCAATTACTATTTATTGAACATTCAGGGCACCAAGTCGGTTTCGGTGAAGGATTTCGATTTTGTTTCAGCATTCCAGTATTTGCTTGAACCACCTATTCGGATTGAAAACCTTTTTATCAAGACTAAACTGCTATCGCACAATATTAGCAATATCTTTGAATTCGAGAATCAGATTTTGAGTAGAATATTCAATCGAGGTTTGGTCTACATTGATAACTATGATAGAATCACGAAAAAGGAGTTGTACTATTTCTTCGAGTTTGAAAACAGTAAAAAACAAAAGAAAACCAATTTTATCAAAAGAGTTGCTGGCCAGCCTGTTTTTCAGCTCGTACTAAAATACCGCAAAGCCTTTTACGACTACATTTACAAAAGCAAGCGCGAGGCGGTCAGCGCCGGCATGTTTCACGACATCATGCAAACAAGCATACTCGATGATCTTCGGCAGGATCAATTCAAGGACGGCAAACATACAAAAAACTTTTCGATAAAGGAAAAGCTGAATATTTGGTTCAGTTTGTATGAGTTTTTTAACAGAGAAAATGAGAAGAAAGGAGGCCAGTCTATGGCTAATCGAATTCGCGAATTACAGCAGCGAATGCACATTATTTCTACGGAAAAGGAAGAGCACATCGACTCAGATGATGAGTTTGCGTTTGCTGCGGGACAGGTCATTTATTATCTGCTCGACCAGAGTGAAGCGGGCAACAAGAGTCATGCGCTTCTCGAACCTTTTTTGCAAAAAACAGACATCACACAATTCAAATTGGCGATCTCACGTGTCTTCGACCGATACAAACATGCCATCACATTTTACAAAGGCAAATTTGAAAAGTTGATGGCAGAAGTACTCAGTTATGATACAGAATCGAATCTGAAGTCTCTGATGCCGATGACGCTTGCCGGTTATTTTTCAGATAATGTCATTTATCAGAGATAAAAAAGAAAAAACAGTTGGCGGTACAATGAGCGCCGTGGACTAAATCCCACAATCATGCCGAATAAATCTCCCTGAAGGCGGTTCACAAGTCACACCAGCTCTTGCTGGGTTCCCAACATATTGTCTGAAGATCCAACATCAGGCTGAAACAACAGGAGTTTACCAATGAATGAATTCAAAAATCGTGTATTTGGCTGCGCAATCGTCAAAGCCATCAATTCCAACTATAACGCCGATTTCACTCATCAGCCCAGAACTCTTCCAGATGGTACTGTGTACGCTACGGATAAGGCCTTCAAGTATAGCATTCGCAATTATTTGGTCAATCAATATCCTGATGAAAAAGTCTTCTTCTACAAACGGCTCAAGGAAGCAACTTTGAATCCACACACTCTGGATGAGACCTTTCTTGCTCTATTTGAGAATTTCCCGATGAGAGAGGTCAGGCAAAACAACACAACCAGAGAAGTCATTGATCGACAAGGCATGCTGAAAAAATTACTTGAGTGCGTGGATATTCGCTACTTCGGCGCAACTTACGCTGGTGAGACGAACATCTCGATCCACGGCCCCGTGCAGGTCAACCATGCGATGAATCGATTTGACGCCGGTGAGATTTATTCAGAGCAAATCATGTCTCCGTTTCGCAATCCGGGAAAAGAAGATAGTGACGAAAAAGGAGCTTCTACCCTCGGCCAGCAATCCAAGCTGCGTGAAGGCCATTATGTGCATCACTTCTCCATCAATCCGCACAATCTCACGGCCGTCCGCAAGTTGGCAGATAATGCGCCAGGCTTGACGACCGACGACATCGACAAGCTCAAGGAAGCCATGCGCTGTGGTGTGACGTATTATGATTCCGCTGCCAAAGCCGGTTGCGACAATGAACTGTTGTTCTGGGTACAACTGAAAGAAGAATCGCGTACCGTTTTGCCGGGTTTCACTGAGTTTATTTCAGTTTCCCGAAACAATGGCAAAGTCACGATTGATTTCGGGAAATTGGGTAATGTCCTCCAACGAGTCTCAGAACACATAGCTTCTATGGAAGTATATTTCAATCCCGAGAATACTGATCTCGCTAACATTCCAGAAGATACTTCAAAATTTGAATTAACCACAGCAAAGGCTTTGTGATCACATGAAGAAACTGATATCCATTGATCTTCGGGCCGATCTTGGATTTCTCAAGAAGCCCGATATCAACGAAGGCATATATTTAACCTATAATATGCTGCACAAGCCGGTGTTGTTGGGAATTCTCGGTGCCGTCATCGGCCTGGAAGGATATAGGCAGAAAGGGCAATTACCAGAGTACTATCTTGCTCTGAAAGACATGCGTATCGGCATCCAGCCCTTATATGCGCAAAAGGGGTATTTCCTCAAGTCGGTGATACAATACTGCAATGGCGTCGGCTATGCCAGCCAGGAAGAAGGCGGCAATCTCATCATCAGAGAACAGATTCTCATTCGTCCGGCATTTCGCTGCTATCTCGAGCTTGACCTGAGCAACGCACTTCATCAAAAGATTTTGAATTCGTTGAAGCAGAGTGAAGCGGAATACCTGCCTTATTTTGGCAAGAACGAATTTTCTCTCTGGTGGGAAAACTTCAAAGTACACGAGTACGCACCATTTCAGTTTGATCGTGATTTTGTCATCATGACGTTATTCATGAAAGCAGAACAAGTCATGCGTGAAATGGTACGCCTACCCACGATTTCTTTTCTTGCATCGGGCGGGGAAGGGAATTTTATGTGTTTTGAAGAACTACCCATCGGTTTCGACGAGCGATTGCTGCAATATGAAAAACGGCAATTCGTATTTACCAACTTCACATTTGGACGGCAGTCGCGAATCGAGGGACTATATCAGCTTCGAGGGCAAGATGGACTTGTGCAGCTCTTTTGAGTCATTTCGAAAAATCCTGGAACAGCAACGTTCTCTGGAGAAGCGCCTGCCCGATCATTCGAAATACTATGCTCATACGCACACGGAGAAACGGCCGGAGACACTTCCCGAGCATGTCAATCTGGTTATCGACTATGCCTTTGATCTGATGGAAACACACGGAATCGAGCGCGTAGTAAATCGATTAATCGAACCGCTGAGCGTAAAGGAGTATGTCAATGATCCGGTTGCCTTTGGCAATTTCGTCAAGAGGCTTTTCCTGAATACGATTCTATTCCACGATTATGGCAAGATCAATGAGAACTTCCAGTGCGAACGAATGGCCAATGACCGCTTCCAGATAAATACGGAGAACGGCATCGATTCACAGCACTCGATTCTCAGTGCGTTTCTCTATGTCGCCGAGCACATTTATGAAATGCACACGTCCGGCCAATTCGATAAAATGACACAAGCTGCGCTCTATGCTCTGACCTTCTGGCTTTCAAATACGATTCTGAAGCATCACGCATCGCACCTTGAGAACGATCTCAAGTATGAACGCGAAAAAATCGCTCCGCTGATTCCCTATTTGAAAAAGATCGACTCGCCAGTTGATGAAGGCTTCCTGCGTGCGGCATTTCATATCGATACTGCAAATTCTGACTATCTGAAAAAAATCAACGAGATATCAAGAGCATGCTTCACGAAAGATTGTCGGTTCCCGATCTACGCGCTCCTCAAGCTCAACTTCTCTCTTCTCACAGCCGCCGATTATTATGCAACTTCTGAATATATGAATGACCTCAAAGCCGACAATTTTGGAACGATCACTTCCAAACAAGGTCAGGAGCTTCTCCACAGGTTCAAATCCACAAAGAGGTACAACAAACGCTTTTTTGAACAGCCGGCATATTTTCGTGACTACCCAGAAGCAAAGCTGGAGACACGTAGTCCGGAAAACCTCAATATTTTGCGCCAAAAATTACTGGCGGAAGTGATGGATTCAGTAAACGCTAACAGAGATCAAAACATATTTTATCTGGAAGCACCAACCGGATCTGGCAAAACCAACATTTCGATGGCTGCGGCATTGCAATTGTTACACAACCATCCTGAGCTAAACAAGATTTACTTTGTGTTTCCCTTTACCACTCTGATCACTCAAACAGCAAAATCCATACGTGAAACGCTCGAACTGACCGCTGAAGATTTAGTCGCATTGCACTCACGAAGTGGGTTTCACTCCAAGCGAGAAGCAAGTCAGGACGGTGAATATGGTGCAGAAAAACTTAATTATCTGGACAACTTATTCGTCAATTATCCGATCACGCTGCTCTCGCATATTAAGTTTTTCGATATTTTGAAATCGAACAGTAAAGAAGCGACATATCTTCTGCACCGTCTTGCTAATTCAGTCGTTGTCATCGATGAACTACAATCTTACCCACCACAACATTGGGACAAGATTACTTTTTTTCTGCAAAACTTCGCGAAATATTTCAATATCAAG
>WGED01000406.1 GCA_015492915.1 Cyclobacteriaceae bacterium | reverse complement strand
TTCAGTACCGGGGCGCAGCATTAAATGAAAGGTATTGCCGAGGATAATCTCCGCCCCCATGCCCGTGAGTTCTTCCGGGGTCATGGCCTTCACGGCGCCGTAAGTGCCCACGGGCATAAAGGCGGGGGTTTCCACCGTGCCACGGTCGAACGTCAGGCGGCCACGGCGAGCGGGGCCGTCGGTATTGAGGAGATCAAATTTCATGAAAGGGTATCAAAATAAGGGATCATTTTTGTAATGCTTCCACCTGGCTCAACCAATCACCAAAACCTGTACATTTTTTGCGCAAAATATCCAATCCGATTTCTTTGGCGATATCAGGACCATGCACCGTTTTCAGATAATTTGTTTTTTTGAGCAATCTTTTCGAAGGAGCCGTTTGGGGAGAGTCATTGATTTTTTCAGGATCACCTTCACATTCTTGCAATACGCCATTCGCCCAATCTTTCAATCCCGACTGCTGAATAGTATTTTCAATGGCTTCCGGTGATGAAAAAAGCAGTCCTTCAAATTCATACATCTGAACATACGGGATGATTCGGTCACGCAAGGGTGCTGCGACACAATTCATTATTTTCTGCTCCAGTGTCTCTTTGCTCTCCGCTGCGTCTTTACCCCTAAAACCATAAAAATCATAAAGTGTCGTCACTTTATCGAAGCTACGGGCAAGATTATTCAAATCCTTCTTGACCCTGGGCAAATAAACATCGCCACCATTGCGACCCAGCAATAATGGCTGCGCATATATCTCTCTGTCTCGCAAATGGGGAAGCAACACTTTTTGAATAAAACGTTCTTCTGTTGGCCCTTCAACGGATATGGCAAGTCTTACCATGCTGGACGCCCGCCAATCAGGTTTTTCGCCCAGATATCACCCATACCATATTCTTCCAGCCACTGTTCGAGCGATTCTTTTTCAAGCCGTCGAAACGTGGACACACCTTCTTCTGCGTCCACAACAATAAAATCTTCTGGTGCAAAAAAATTGGCGAATTCTACCGACTGCGTTGAACAGATAACCTGTGTTTCCCTGGACGCAACCTGGATGATATCGGCCAGTACAGCCAATGCCGCCGGGTGTAACCCCAGCTCTGGTTCATCCAGAATGATGGTATCCGGCCTATCGGATGCCGGCTGCAAAAAGAGTGTTGCAAGACAAATAAATCGCGCCGTACCATCAGAAAGCACATTAGCGCTGAACGGTGTGTCATGCTCAGTGTGCACCCAACGAAGCAGGATGTTTTCATCTCCTTCTTCTCCGCTCGGCTGAAGATAAAAATCATGAAAAAACGGTGCGACGGTTTGAGTTGCCGAAACAATTTGCTGATAGTGTTCTCGCTCACTGGTTTTAAGATAATACAGAAATGGCGCAATATTCGCGGCATCTTTTTCAAGATAATAATCATTAACCAGTTTGTTAGTTTTCTTGAATCGCGCCTGATTACTGGTATCGTGAAAATGATAAACCCTGCATTTTTCAAGAAACTCCTGCGTGTATTTTTTTACAGGCTCACTATCAGCTTGTTCTCCTGAGACAAAACCACTTTCACCTTTCTTGGGATACAGGCTCCACTGTCTGGATGATGTAGTGATCGTGCAATACTCCTTACTAAACACCAAAGTATCATCGTCCAGATTAGGCAAAAATTCCACATGGTAGCCATTCACACCAACTTTCAGATCAAACATCATCTGGCTGGTATGCCGGGTTCCAAAATGGAAAAACCGTTCAGCACCACCTTCACTCAATACATAGTTCTTTAATTTTCCCTGAGACAAATGACTTAAAAATGTAAACAGTGAAATCAGGTTGGTTTTGCCTGCGCCATTTGCACCGATCAATATATTGATATTTTCCATTGGCAAATCAAGTTTGGCGATAGACTTAAAACCTTCAATCTTGATGTGTTTCAGGTTTTTACTTTTTTCAGTCATTATTAGCGGCCCACAATGATGGTTGCAGCTCTACACGAGTAAAAGGTTGCGATGGGTGTTCTTTCTGATGCACACACAACGCTTCAAGAACCTGAGAAATGACATTCTTGTTGAGCACAGGCCGATCATGACTTTTATTTTCATAAAGGCTGATAAGGTCAGGATCAAGGTCTTCCAGATTCTCATAGATATATTTTGCCAGACGACTGGAAAACCCCGCACCATATTTTTCTCTGTACCTGAACGCCTTAACGATATTACCCATCGGATTTGGATTGTTTTCCAGATTAATATCCAGCAATCCTTCATTGATATGGTCAAGATAACCTTCTACTGCCAATATAGAGCCATCTCCAACGTTGTAGACAATGCCGTCCCAATCAAAAAATGTTGTTTTGCAAAGGTCTGCAAATGACCTGTTTTTTACATAACCTTTTTTAAAGGCCCATGTGGATTTCAACGGCCATATATCCACTTCCCATCGGGAAAGTCTTAAACGATAACCACCAAACTTGTTTCGGACAGGTTTGTAAGATTGAAGAAAAGCATCTAATTCATCTTCTTTATCAGTATCAATAACGAGATCGATATCTGAATCAAAGCCCTCGTTTCCCAGCAAACTCAAATCCCTTAACATACCCCCGAAAATGACCACTTCTCCAATGTCCTGAAGCTGATCAAGAAGGGTTTTTACTTCCTGCCTTCCCAGTATGGAAGAAGAAAGAAAATAACGAACCTTCTTTTTTAAATCAGCTATCTCTTTTATTTTCTCGTGGGACATAGTATTGCTTTAATTCATCGTGGAGGGACAATGCAAAGGAA
>WGED01000405.1 GCA_015492915.1 Cyclobacteriaceae bacterium | reverse complement strand
CCCGGGAATAATGCTATTTTTTTCATGGATTGTCAGAATCTCATCAGATCCGTAGAAAACACGTCGAAGTACTGATGATCGGCTATTTCATCAAATACATACCCAAATTTAAAATTTTTAGGCCTATCGCCAAGAGTGAGATAGGGGATTGCTTTTTTCAGTTCCCTGAAATGCGGTGTGTTTTTTCCCAAAAATCCATACAACTGGATTACCGTGCTGTTCAGGTTTATGTCGAGCTCATTGGCTACCAGCCTGATGTATTTCAGGTAATCCGAAAATTTGCGAATCACATACTGGTTGTAAAAAACGAGTTTTTTATCATACACCACCATGATGTGCAACCCGAAACGATCAATATAGAGCGCCACATCACGCATTTCCGGCTGATTGATGGAAAGCAGACCGTTGATCAGGGTGCTGCTCTGGTGGATATAAGACGGCTTGTTACCCGGATAAATACTTTCGATCATTTCGATAATGTACTTGGGTACGGTAAATACGTTGACCATATCCAATTGCTTATGGTAGGTAAGCATCGCCTCGTCCGTTTGGGGATCGAAGGCGGTATTTAATTTCAGGTATGCCGCAATATTTTCTTCTTCGAAAAGTTTGGCGGGGATAAAGGTGTAATCCCTGTTTTTTATAACGAACTGGATGGATTTCCAGAAGTTGGCGAGCAGCAGATGATGATCGTCAAATATATACCTGAGTAAACCTTTTCGTTGGTGATCCTGGATATCCGGTGCAAAAACGTAGTCCTCGAGGAGCAGACAATAATTTAATTCGGCATCCCGGATGAGGATATGGAAATCCCTCTTTCCCAAAAACAGCGATAGGCTGTAAAATTCCAGCCTATCGATTTCAAATTTGGGGTCTTTAATTTTTTTTAATAGTCTGAATGATTTTTGACCTATGCTTTCCAATATTATTCCCAGTTTCCTGATACGGACACTTCAGTCCTCGATCCTACCCTCAGAGCATTTTCATTGTTATTCTTTCTTCTTAAAGGATTCGTGGGTTGAGGATCTTTTGCCTCAAAGACATTTACTTTCACGTTTCCTTTGGTGATCACACCTGCCCACAATTCAAATTTGGCATTGTTTTTCGAATCCGGAACATATGGCAGGTTGTTGATATCGTCAATCCTTTTGCGCGCTACCAGGGCCATGCTTTGATTGGCTTTTACATGTTGCCCCTCTTTTACGCTGACTCTTTCTGTCCAGCCGGTATACGGGGCCTTCATCGTAACAGTCTTGCCTTTTTCACTGACGATTTTGGCAATGACATCACCCTTTTTAAATGGTTTATCTACCTGAAGATTCAATTCTTTTATCGTACCGGTAACCAACGAGAGTAGGGGCTCCCTGACGACAAACAGCGAATCCTTGACAGGTACTTTGCCGATGGTATCGACATGAATGGTCACTTCTTCGCCGCCATATTCAAGCAGCTTGATTTCTTCCCTCCGCTGGGTAATGTATATGCTTCCTGTGTCGATAAAGGCGATCAGCGTATCGAAATCGCCGGTATATTTACCATTTGCTGCCAGATAAGCCACCTCGGCATCGCGGATCATCTTGAGTTTGTTTATGACCATCTGCTCCTGACGCTTAATGCGTGCATCCTCATCAATTTTTGACTTGATATTTCTTACTAAGACTACGGCCAGTCCGACAGCCACTAAAAAGAAAAATGTGGAAAGTACTCTCGTTATCATGGGGCAAAAATTTTTTCTGCAATTATAATTATTTTATGTTTTAAATAACAATATAAGCAAATCTATTTCAAATAGGCCGATATTTTTTGAAAACACAGCCCTTCAGCCTTAAAAAATAGTGATCCTTATGACACAGGGCATGGTGTTAGTATTTAGAGTCCATGGAAATTTCATCATTTTTCCATAAAAAATATCCGCTGTCTTTTCCGATATCCCCGGCAGTTTTAATTCTGAGAAACATCTGATGAAGATGGTGTTTGTCGATTTTTTTCAACTCACTGAAAGGGATAAAGCGGACGTCCTTAATGATTTGATGACTGTCGCCCAGTTCGGGGTCATGACCTGTAATGAGCTTGCCACCGATTTTACTTACCTTGAAAATAAGCTCTATAGCGTGTAAAGGTGGACTGAGGTATTCATGAACAAACAGAAATTTTTCTACCTCAATTTCAAGTCCGGTCTCCTCCCGAAACTCCCGCTTCAGATTTTCTTTTGCAGATTGCCCGAAATCCATACCGCCGCCGGGCGGGCTCCAGAAATCGCCACCGTCAGTGAGCGAATGATGATTTGCCAATAAGATACTGTCATTTTCGATGAGCAGCCCGCAGACCCTCACTCTCAGTTTGTCACCGAATTTTTCAACTATTTTCTCAGACAAGGATTTCATCACTTTTGTTTTGAGCCTATAAATCTAAGTAGTTACAGCTAAAAAATGATTCATTAATCTATTTTTGCATCGCACGAAATACTTTAAACACTTTATTCCTTGCCGACCATTTCTTCACTGATAATCGACAGATTTCCATACGATCCTACAGAGGGGCAACGCAGGCTGTTTGCCATTATGGATGATCTGATCGGCAAAAAAGGCAGGCAGCATGACACGCTCATCGTGCGCGGCTATGCGGGCACCGGCAAGACGACAGCCATCAGCACCCTGGTTTCTGTTATCCCGCTTTTTAACAAAAAAACCATGTTGCTGGCGCCAACGGGCAGGGCCGCCAAGGTGCTGGCCTCCTATTCGGGCAAAAAAGCCTATACGATCCATAAGATCATTTATAAAAAAGTCACGGATTCGAAAACGGGCGAGGTACGTTTTGTGAAGCAACGGAACTATTCAGCCAATACCATCTTCATCGTGGATGAATCGTCGATGATCTCTGATGAAACAAGTTTTCTGAACAACACGGGCCTGCTCGAAGACCTGATCGAATATGTCTTTCAGCACCGGTCAAACAAATTGATACTCGTTGGCGACAATGCCCAGTTGCCGCCTGTGGGCAGCGACCGGAGTCCTGCGCTCAACATGATGTATCTCAAGGACCGGTACGGGCTGGATGCCCGGGAGGTGGCCCTTGAAGAGGTATTG
>WGED01000404.1 GCA_015492915.1 Cyclobacteriaceae bacterium | reverse complement strand
TTTCCATACCGACTCAATAAGCCCTTTGGGCGAATCGAAGCGGCAGGCAACGCTGTCGATGGTGCCCACGGACTTCGGGGCAATGACGATTTTTTCATACCCTGCGGAATTTTTCTCCTGGTAAATACCTCCCAGTCCATTGTAAAACCACTCCATCAGATGGCCGAGCATCATGTGGTTGTTCGACACCCTGGTCAATGCCGCCCAGCTCTCTGTGAGCGCAGTGGCGCCTTTTTTCAACTGAAATCCATAGCCCGGCCGGTCATCGCGGTTATTCATTTTATACAACACATCCGAATGCCCGCTCTCGCTGAGCACCCGCACGAGAAAATGATACCCGATGTCGCCCGCGGTAAGGGCATAATCATTGGCGCTGATCGAGTCTATGAGATTTTGCAATACTCTGTCGCGGTCTTCTTCAGGGATCAGGCCCGTATAGAGCGGCATGGCATAGGCCGTTTGACTGCCCGTAGCGCATACTTTGGTTTCCTTGTCATAAAACTTATTCAAAAAAGCCTCCCTGACCTTTTCCGCCTGAGCAGTAACCTTTTTCACTTCGTCTTCATACCCCATCATGTCTGCCATTTTGGATGCCAGCATGAGATCGTAATAATAAATAGCTGTGGCCGTCACGGCTTTGGGCGTCAACTGTGCCGCACCGGGAAACTTGGGGCCAAGATCATACCAGTCGCCCAGACCGTGGTATAGCAGATGGTCCTTCGTTTTACTGTCAAGATAGGCAAGGTATTTTGTTATCATCGGCCAGGCGCGCTCCATTGGTTCCTCATCGCCGTACCATTTGTACAACTGCCACGGGATGATGACCGCAGCGCTGCCCCATTCGGGCGAATCGCGAAATCCGCCGACAAAAGGAACGTACTCGGGCGCGATGTCGGGCACCAGACCGTCGTCGAGCTGCGAATCCATCATGTCGTCAACCATTTTGTCGTAAAGGCGGTGAATGTCATAATTGTAATGCACCGATGGCCCCATCAGGTAGGTCTGCTCCAGCCAACCGAGTTTTTCGCGGTGCGGGCAATCGGTGGTCACGCTGGCCATATTGCTTTTTATAGCCCATTTGATGAGTTCGTAAATCCGGTTGAACAACGTATCTGAGCAACTGAAAGACCCCACCGCGGGCGAAGCATTACGCGTGTGCAGCATTTTCAACTCTATGATTTCAGTTTCGTCTGCGGCACCGGGCGGCTCAACAACCTCCACATCGGCATAGCGAAAGCCATAATAAGTAAACCGTGGTTGCCATTCTTCCACACCATCCCCTTTTAAAATATAGTTAAATTCATAGGGGCTGCCGCTGTGCTTTTGCATGATATTGCCCTGCTCATCCACCAGTTCGGCGGGCCTGATTTTTATATAGGCCCCTGCATTGCCTTTCACTTTCAGGCGAATAATGCCGGAAGCATTCTGCCCGAAGTCGTAGATGGTTCTTCCTGTCTCCGACCGGAAAATCCGTTGTACGGAAAACTCCTGCATGATTTTGAGCGGAAAGTCCTTTTCAGGAAAAAGTTTTTCCGTGCCGTCATCAAGCACGACCACCTTTCGCCAGTCACTGTCGTCAAAACCGGCGCCTGCCCAGCCTTTCTGCTCCTGCCTTGCATCATAATCCTCGCCACCGAAAATACTACTGAAAACAATGGGTGAAGGAGACGTCTTCACTTCCGGCCCCGAAGCCACTCTTATCGTACGGCCGTCTTTCATCTTCACATCAATGACATAGATGAGCTTCGGATAACCGTAGGCGATCACCAGCTTGCGATAGCGCTCCCGGTTAATGTTATAAAAGCCGTTCCCAACAAGTACCCCTATGGCATTCATGCCATTTTTCAGTTTGTCTGTAATGTCATAAGTGTTGTACAATTGCCGCTTCTGGTAATAAGTCCACCCCGGCGCCAGAAAACGGTCGCCGACTTTTTCGCCATTGATATACAATTCATAATGCCCCAACCCGCTGATGCTGATGGTGGCTTTTTCGATTTCCCCATCCACGCCGAACTCCTGCCTGAACACAGGCACCACAGACCGTTCAAGGCATTTGTTGCCCAATTTATCGCCCGAGCCATGCACGCCGGGCACCACCTTCATGCTGTCGGGCAATATTTCGTATGCAAGCCAGCGTGAATCTTTAAAAATAGAATTACCGGCATTTTGGGCAATTAATTTTCCTGTACCGGTTATTAAAAAAATAAAAAGTATTGAGACAAGCGCCTTTCTCATAACAGTGTGATTTTTCCTGAATCAAATATAACCGTATGCGGTCGGGCTCAAAAATCAACTGTAAAAAAAATAGCCCCTATTCCATGATATGGCCTATCTATAAGCCCTTAATTGCCTGAAGGAAGATAAAAGGAAAAGCAGCAGACATTTTATCAGGATTTTTTCAGGGGAAGGTTCTGTTATCTGCTGATTAAAATTGTTGTGGAATATGGCTCCAGGTCAATGCCATCATCGACATCTTTTACGCCATAGGTGCCGAACAATACTTCTGAAAAGCTTTTGTCCCTGCCTGCCAATTGGATGCTGACTGCCTGATCGCTCAGATTATGGAAAATAAGCAATTCTTCATTGGCCGTTTTCCTGTAGAATGAAATAATGCTTTCATCACCATAGTCAGCATCAATAAAGCTCCCGTGCGTCAAAGCTTCTGAGTTGTTTCTTATGTGTATTAACCGTCGATAATGAGTATATATGGAATTCGGATCATTTTTTTGTGTTGACAAAGGGGCCACCTTTTCAGTAGTGGTATATACAGGCTCGATCCATCGGGCACGCATAGAATCCTGATCATCAGGCGCCCATAAATAGGGCTCGCGGATATTCGGGTCAGGTTTCCTGCCTTTCATCCCAATCTCTTCACCATAGTAAATATAGGGCGTGCCGGGCATGGTGAGTAGCAGCGATGCCGCGAGCTTTCCCTTACGGATGTCTCCGTCCAGCATACTCAATATTCTGTTCTGGTCATGATTGCTCAGAAATATAGCATCATGATAATCTGTAGAAAATTTTTTATAAACGGACTGATTGTGTAGATATCCTTCTTCCAGACTCAGCGTATCGATCACCCGCCAGGAAGCGCCCGAAACAGTGGCCGTTAGGCTACGGCCTTGCCGTATCGATTCGAGCATGCTGAATGCAAGGTCAAAATTGAACAGTGCGGGCAGGCCTTTGAGGAATGGCGCCACCGATTCCACATCATCCCAGACTTCTCCGATCAGGTATATATCCGGTTTGGTCTGTTGCAACGCGGTGCGGTATTCAACCCACCACTTGTAATTGTCTTCCATTCTCGATTCTTCATAAATATGTCTGGCCGCATCAAGCCTAAATCCGTCCACACCAACTTGCTCCAGCCAGAATTTACCGATATCGATCACTTCCTTGTGCACTTTTGCATTGTCGTAGTTAAGATCGGGCATCATGCCGGTGAAAAAACCATAATACTTTTTTTCGTTTCCCGGGGCTGTGTGCCACTGGGTTTTGTTGTCGGAATCGCCGGTGACCGCTTTTTCATGCGCGCTGATTTTGGCAATTTCCTCATCGGTAGCCCAGATATAATAATTGCGATAACGTGCGGTATCGCCTTTCATGGCATTGAGAAACCATGGGTGTTGGTTGCTGGTATGATTTATGACCATGTCGATGACCACCTTTATATCCCGTTTGTGGGCTTCTCTGACAAACTCTTTGAAAATAGCCAAATTTCCATAGTCCGGGTGGATATTGTAATAATCAG
>WGED01000403.1 GCA_015492915.1 Cyclobacteriaceae bacterium | reverse complement strand
TTATGTTGTTGATGGTGTTCCTGTTCCGGATCCTAACGATGTGGATATGGAAAACATCGAATCAATCAACGTATTGAAAGGTCCGAACGCTACTGCTCTTTATGGACAGAGGGCTGATGCCGGTGTCGTGATTATCACCACTAAGAAAGGCAGCAACAAACTTTCCGTACAGTTGATCAACTCGACGACTTTTGACAAGGTGGCTTATCTGCCTAAATACCAGAACCTGTATGGTCAAGGATATGAGGGAGATGCATCTTTTGCTACTTTCGATTATAATGCCGGAGCAATCGGCCCTTATCCGGAAGAATGGCAAATATTTGACGGCAAGCGTTACATCCAGTGGGACAACAACTACGCTGACGAAAGCTGGGGGCCAAAATTTGACGGACAGGAATATGTACCTTGGTATGCATGGTGGCCGGATAGCCCTTATTACGGCCAGACAGCCAAGTGGGAAGCTCAGCCTGATAACGTCAAAGACTTTTATCAGACAGGCGTGACCATGAAGAATGGTATCGTTCTGAGTGGAGGAAGTGATACATTTAAGGGTATGCTCAGCTATACCAACCTGAATCAAACGGGTATCACTCCTTATACCTCTCTGATCAAAAATTACATCAACGCGAATTTTGAGTTTAAGGCGACGAAAAAACTTACCATTGTTTCAAACATGAGATATTCTCTGTCAACTGTAGAAGGTGAGTTTGACGATGGATATGCCAACCAAACTTCCGGGTCATTTAATCAGTGGTTTAACCGTCAGCTTGAAATAGATAAATTAAAGGAATTGAAGGACCTGACCACGATGGACGGATACTCGGCATCATGGAACTGGTGGGGCCCTGATTATTATACAATCGGCGGTAGCTTTAAAAAGCCTGCTTTCTGGTTCAATCCTTATACGTTCCAGGAGAGATACAAGAAAACTCGCAAGAGAGAGAATTATGCCATTCAATTGAAGGGTATATATGCTTTCAGCGATAAGTTTGAATTGGAAGTTGCCGGCCAAAGGGTAGCAACCAAATATCGTTATGAGTATTATTTCCCGTTCTTCCTGGCTAACACAGCAGCACCTGATTTGTATAACTCATGGTCAAACAGTTTCGGTAAATATGACCAATATGATGCAGAAAACAACTTTTACGGAATGTTCCGTTACAAGGACAAGTTTGGAGATTTTGACCTGAGCGCGTTTATCGGTGGTAATATCAGGCAGAATACTTATGACAGAATTTCAACTCAAATGCCAGCCGGCGCTAAAACGGGAGGATTGATTATCCCGGATGTATGGACATTCTCCAATGCAGGAATTGTTCCGACAACACAGACCTATGTTTGGGATAAGCAGGTAAACAGTATTTTTGGTAATGCTTCCCTCGGTTATAAGGATCTGGCATATCTTGACTTGAGTATTCGAAAAGACTGGAGTTCAGCACTCCCGGATGATAATAACGGATATCTGTATCCTTCCGTCGGAGCTACCTTTGTCGTTTCAGAGTTATTGAATGATTCAAAAGTATTGTCTTTTGCAAAGATCCGTGGTGGTTGGGCACAGGTAGGAAATGATGTTGGAGCATTGCGAATCAATCCTGTCTTCAATACTGCCAACAAAGCATTTATGGGTGATAAGGTGATTATGTACACCCCATCAGAAGCTGTTGATCCTGCCATCAAGCCTGCTCTTAACAGTTCTTTTGAAGTTGGTTTTGATTCACGTTGGGTAGACAACAGAATTGGTCTGAGTGTGACTTATTATAATGAGACACGACAAGATGAAATCATTCCGATCAGTATTTCCCGGACAACTGGTTACAATTCATATCTGACCAATGCAGGAAAATCATCCAGGACAGGATTTGAGGTTGCGTTCGATGCGGATATTTTCGGATCAGCTAACGGATTCAACTGGAATCTGCTCGTGAACTGGGCCACCAACAATACTACCATCGATGAACTGCCAGCAGGCCTTGAATCTATTTCAGCTCCAGGTGGTCGTGTTGAATTCGGTTTTGTAACGATGTATCATGAATTAGGAAATAAGTGGGGACAGTTACGAGGTACCAGCTTCAAGAGAGACGACCAGGGTAACATCGTTATTCAGCCTAATGGTAAATATGCTACTGTTCAGAATCAATTCCTCGGATCAGTATTACCTGATTACACCGGTGGTATCATC
>WGED01000402.1 GCA_015492915.1 Cyclobacteriaceae bacterium | reverse complement strand
TGCCGAAACCCAGTCCGAAGCCCGCCATCATCAGGATGTACAGGGGCAACAGCAGCAGGGTGATGTTAGGGCGTATCTGCGCATCTGTCCAGATGAGGAAATAGGCGTAAATCACCAGGAAAAACCCAAACTGGATAAAGAATTTGATCAGCGCAGAGGTGACCTTGGCCAACGGCATGATCAGTCGCGGGAAATACACTTTGCCGAATATACCGGCGTTTTGCCTGAATGTCTGTGCGGTCTGGTTGAAGGACTCGGCGAAGTAGTTCCAGATGGTGATCCCCGACAGGTAGAACAGCACCTTGGGCAATCCGTCTGTCGAGATGCCTGCTATATTGCCGAACACCAGCACATAGATGGCCGTAGTGAGGATAGGCTGCACAATAAACCAGATGGGCCCGAGGACGGTCTGTTTGTACACGGTGATCACATCGCGCTTTACAAACATGCGCCACAGGTCGCGGTAGCGCCATATATCGCGCCATGGGATATCGAGCAGCGATGACTGCGGCTTGATGACCAGGTCCCACTGTTCGTCCGCAGACCCGGCGGGTGATACGGCAAGCTCTTGCGCCTTTTCCATTGTCTTTACTTCCTGCTCCATGTATGATATTTAATATTAATTTTTACTTCCACGAATTTCACGAATTGTCACGAATTGCATCTGGTCTGTTCCACTAATTGCACGAATTGTCACGAATTGCATCTGGTCTGTTCCACTAATTGCACGAATTGTCACAAATATTTTATTATTCTTTCACTCAGAGCGTTAGCGATGAGTCTGTTATGGAAAACCACTATGCGTTACCATTCAACAGATTCCAGCCTCGCGGCTGGCATGCTTCGGGCTGCGCCCTCTGAATGACGGATACAAGACTCTCTGAATGACACATGCAATGCCCTCTGAATGACGTTGCGTATCCGGTCGTTCCTCCCTATGCATGTGGGTACGAAAAACGTTGAAACACCATGATTTACCTTTTACAGTTATTTTGCCGGTTCACCAATCTTGTTTAATTCATACACCGGGATGATGGAGATATCGCCTATGGTCTCCGCCTGGGCCATGGTCACGACAAACAATTTCGTCGCACCGGTTTTGCGGGCTGCGTGGTGCAGTCCGGCTATTTCCCGTTCACGGTTGCCTGTATTGATCTCATACGCTGCCTGTATGGCGACCAGGCCGTCTTTGGCCTTTATGATGAAATCACATTCCCTGCTATCATTATACATGAAGATATCCTCAAAACCCGCCTTCTTCAGCTCCGCAAACACCAGATTTTCGAATAACCTGCCCCTGTTTGCGGAAAAATCAAGCGAAATGGCCGTGATCAGTCCATTGTCAATGGTATATATCTTTCTTTTTGATTTTATCTGCTTCTTTATTTTGAAAGAAAAATTAGGGACCTCATAAATCATAAAAGCATCCTTCATGGCGCCGATGTATTCCTTTATGGAAATATCATTGATGCCGGTCGCCCGGGAGAGGCTGTTGTAGGTGTACAGGGATGAGATATTGTTGAACAGGTAAAAAGCCAGTTCTTTGAAAGAGAAAACATCCCGTATCCTCTTGTGAATGATACAATCCCTGATCAATATGCTGTCGTAATAATTGATCAATAACTCATGCATCAGCTCTTCGTCTTTCTGAAGTATGACCTCCGGAAAACTGCCGAATTTTAATATTTCCAGCAATATGCCCGTTGCCCCGGTTTTGGATTGTACTACCGACAAATAGCCCGGATATCCATGATACTGCAATACTTCCCACAGTGACAGCGGATACAAGCGGTTTGCTATATAGCGGCCTGACAACAGATGGGAATAGTCTCCCATCAAAAGCCTTGAATTGGATCCTGTTATACATATTTTTTCAAACCTGCCCGCATCATACACACTTTTTATGAATTTTTCCCATCCATGTACTGATTGAATTTCGTCGAGAAATAAAAACCTGACTTTGGTTTGCGTGAGGCTTTCGGCCGCTTCCACGACATCGTAAATCTTTTCGGGTTTTTTATAAACTTCAAAAAAATTCGGATCGTCAAAATTGATAAATAAAATTGACCGTGGGTCTTCCGTTTTTATCAATTCATTGATATACAGCTTGAGCAAGGATGATTTGCCGCTCCTTCTCAGGCCTGTTATGATTTGAATTTCCTTTGATTCATGAAATTTCAGCAATTTTTCAAGCAGCCTGCGCTTGATGGAAATTTCAAAAGGCAAATCATTCCAATGTTGATTATGTAATAAGATGGCATTCTGCATAATCAAATCATGGTAAGCAAAAATATCCTGATATCCAAATCATGATTAGAATAATTGCCAACGGATTTTCATAATAAACCGCAGGTTGTGGCCGTGCGACAGGGTGCCGGTGCAGGACGCGGATTATTTTATCCACTAATTGCACGAATTGTTACGAATTATTTCCCCTTCCGTCACTCAGAGCGATAGCGAAGAGTCTGTTGTGGAAAACCACTATGTTTTATCATTCTACAGATTCTTCGGGCTGCGACCTCTGAATGACGTTGTGTATCCGGTCGTGCCTCCCTCTGAATGTCGGATAAGATGTCCTAAAGGGGAGGACGCTACGACCGGTATATAGTCATGCTGAATTCATTTCAGCATCTTGTTGTCTCCATGTAATAACGTCCATACTTCATTTATCTTCCGGTTATGAGACCCTGAAGCCAGTTCAGGGTGACTTTGTGTGTATAGGACGACATGCGATTTGAGATTTGAGATTTGAGATTTGAGATTTATAAAATTTGAAATCGATAATCTGCTATCGCTGATCATGCCGGGATTTTCCCTTTCTGAGCGTATTAACTGTGGAAACAAATATACTGACGAGTTCATCATTTTCTTTTATTGCCTCGTCAATCAGATCAATATCATTGTGTAATTGAGCCTCTTTTGTAATTTTCAACGCCACTTGCGTCTCCCGAAGTTCTTTTAATGTAATCTGTATTTTATGGATAAAATCGTTTTTGGATTCTGCGCTTTGCGCTTCTCCATAATTCAATGCAGGTGATATGCCGGATCTGACCATTTGATTGGCCACTGTAGTGCCAGCCCTGGTATTTTTTAATTTATCAGCAATTTTTATTATGCTAACCGAAAATTGTATTAATCTATCCTCAAGTTCTGATGAATTCATTTAAGACCTTTTTGGTAATGATAAATTAAATGAATATGTGATATGCGATTTGAGATTTGAGATTTGCAAAATCTGAAATCGCTGATCGCTAATCTGCTATCGCTAATCATCTCGCCGTTCCTTATCACTGCTCCATTGTCACTATTGTACATGGATTGTAGCAGACGATGCGGCCGGTAGAGCTGCTACGGCCGGTTTTTTATTCCAGGGCATATTTAAAACTGACTACGCAGCCGAGTTGCTCTATAAAAACAAATACTTTGCGGTTGTCAACCTTGTCGATCTGCCCCTGCATCCCTTTGAAGGGGCCGTCGGGTATCACTACAAACTGCCCCTTCTCAAATCCGCTGCCATGCACCTTGATCTCATCACCGGCCCTTTCGATCTCCCGTATGGCAGCAATCTCATGATCGCGTACAATGGCCGGTTTGCCCAGCCAGAACACATAATTGAGCACGCCGGGGTCTTGCAGCGGCTCCAGCCTTTGCCGCTCTTCGATATGACAAAAGATATAGGAAGGGAACATGGGCACCTGCACTTTTTTCTTCCGGTCGCTCCACTGACGCAATGTCCTGATCACCGGGCAATACACTTCGATGCCTCTCTCTGCCAATCGTTCAGCGGATTTTTTCTCTGTCCGGGGTTTAGTATATAGAACATACCAGTGTTTCATGTTAAAGCGAGAAGTTAGAAGCGTGAAGCTTGAAGCGAGAAGCTCGAAGGGGGAAGGGGGAAGGAAAAAAGGTTTACTTTCATATTCTTCCTGCTTCACTGTTAGCCCTGGCGAACTGCTTCCAGCTTCACCGGCGACAGCCAGCTTCCTGCTCCCCTTGCCTCAGCCGGCTAATTTTTATTCAATGAATTTATCAATCCTTTGATCATGCCCGCAATTTCAAATGCTTCTTTTTCTAATTCACCTAATTGATCTTCACTTATCCAGCCTCTTTTCTGAAAAAGATTCAACAATGTTACCGTTTCGTACAAAGATCCTCTTGCGATATACAAAAACCGCATGAATTCTTTTTTGGAATTTCTTCCTTTTCCCTCACTGATATTTTGAGCTATTGATGCGCTGGCTGATTCAATTTGTTCAATAAGACGAAAATGTTTATTCGCAGTATTTAAATTCTCAGATAATTCAATAACCCGGTCAGCATACTCAAGTGCCCTTTGCCAAACCTGAAGGTCTTTGAACCAAAATGTTGTTTTAGTCATG
>WGED01000401.1 GCA_015492915.1 Cyclobacteriaceae bacterium | reverse complement strand
GTTGTGGTTGGTGTAAATGCAGATGTCAGCCGCGATGTGCAGGCTCTCCGTCACGATCTCTTCGGCGGTCAGCTTTTCGGCGTGCTTTTTCATAGCCAGCGCTGCGGACTTGGCATACATGCTGCCTGAGCCGATGGCCGCGATGTCATCATCGGGTTCGAGCACATCGCCGGTACCGCTCAGCACGAGTATTTCCTCCTTGTTGGTGACAATGAGCATGGCTTCGAGCCTGCGCAGGTAGCGGTCCATGCGCCAGTCCTTGGCCAGCTCGATGGCGGCGCGCTTCATGTTGCCGCCGTATGAGTTGAGCTTTTCGTCAAAGCGCTCGAGCAGGGTGAAGGCGTCGGCGGTGCTGCCGGCAAAGCCTGCCACGATCTTACCGTCCTGTAGTTTCCTGATCTTGCGCACGTTGCTCTTGGCCACGGTATTGCCCATGGTCGCCTGACCGTCAGCGCCAATGGCTACCTTGCCATTGTGCTTCACGGCGATCACTGTTGTGGAATGTACTTTTGTCATAATGTTAAGTTTATCTAAGGAATATTTTCTTTTATGGAAATCATCAATTTTTCATGTGAGTCCCAAAATTATCGGTTTGTTTTTCATTCAATATTTGTTTGAATTCTCTGTATCGGATCATGCCCGGAGTAGTCATTTAATATGAAAAAGGCCGAACCCCTTTTGCGGAACTCAGCCTGTTGAAGTTTCAAAATGTTGAACGGGATTGCTCCCTTTTGGTTGTCTCATGAAAAAATGACCATTTTCTCATGGCGCTTTAAAGCAAAATCTTCACAGGGTCTTCGAGCAGCCCTTTGAGTGTTTTGAGGAATGCAGCCCCCACGGCCCCGTCCACGGCCCTGTGGTCGCACGAGAGGGTCACTTTCATCACATTGCCCGGCACGATCTCCCCGTTTTTCACCACCGGGGTCTGTTTGATGCCGCCGACCGCCAGTATGCAGGCATCCGGTGGGTTGATGATGGCTGTGAACTCCTCAATGCCGAACATACCTAGGTTCGAAATCGTAAAGGTATTGCCTTCCCAATCCGCCGGTTGCAGCTTTTTGTCAGCGGCTTTTTGGGCCAGTTCTTTCACCTCTGCGGATATGTGTGAAACGGACTTGTTGTCCGCAAACCTGATCACGGGCACCAGTAAGCCTTCTTCCACGGCCACGGCCACACCGATATGTATGTGCTTGTTGAAGCGCAAGGTGTCGTCCTGCCATGAGACATTGACTTTCGGATGGAGCCGCAATGCTGCCGCGGTCGCCTTGATAATGATATCATTAAAAGAAATCTTGACAGGCGAGATATCGTTCATGCTCTTGCGCGCTTCTATGGCTTTATCCATGTCAATCTCCATGGTGAGATAGAAATGCGGCGCCGTGAACTTGCTCTCTGCCAGCCTTTTGGCGATCGTTTTGCGCATTTGCGAAAGCGGTACATCTTCATAGCTTTCCTCTCCGACGATCTGTGCCAGTGATACGGATGCGGTTCCCTGCGTTGCCGCAACAGGGGCAGCTTGCGGCGTGAATGATTCCACATCCCGCTTCACGATCCTGCCGCCTTCACCCGTTCCCGGGATCTGGCTGATGTCATAGCCTTTCTCCTTTGCAAGTCTTTTGGCCAATGGTGATGCTTTGATCCTGCCGTTCGCAGATGTTTGCTTTACTGGCTCAGTGGGTTTTGCGACAGGCGCTTTGGCTTCTGCGGGAGCAGGAGTTGGCGCCGGTGCCGGAGCGGTGCTGGATGATGCCTTTTCAGGTTCGGTTGTTGCAGCGGCTTTGGCATCCTGCTTGTGTGCCTCGAGCAACTTCTGATAGTCAGCGCCTTCCTCACCGATCACGGCGATCACGCCATCTACAGGCACGGACTCACCTTCTTTGGCACCGATATACAGCAGCTTGCCGTCTTCATAGGCCTCGAGTTCCATGGTGGCCTTGTCTGTCTCTACCTCAGCGATGATATCACCGGATTTCACATCGTCGCCTACTTTTTTCAGCCAGCCCGAGATCACCCCTTCTGTCATGGTGTCGCTCATTTTTGGCATAAGTACGAGCGATGCGTTGATATTGCTGGTGTCAATGGTTTTTATCTCTTCCATAGGTGCAGGTTCTTCGGTTGGTATTGCTTCTTTGGTTTCTACTGGTTCTTCTTTTGTTTCCTGTTGTTGGTCATGTGGCAACAAGTCATCGATTGTTTCGCCTTCCTTTCCGATAATGGCGATTACCTCGTCCACCTTCACAGGCTGTTTGGCCTCGACGCCGAGGTGCAGGATGGTGCCTTCTTCATATGATTCAAGCTCCATGGTGGCCTTGTCCGTTTCCACTTCGGCGATGATATCACCCGGTTTCACTTTGTCGCCCACTTTCACGAGCCATGAGGCGATGACGCCTTCTTCCATGGTGTCGCTCATCTTGGGCATTCTGATTATTTCTGCCATATATTGTTGTTTTTGAGCTGCAAAAATAGTTTTAAATAACGCTTAATCAAAAATTAACGGGAAAATTGACTTTGTCCCGAGCCACGTTCAAATTCATAAAGCCTCAATTCCTAATAAACACAAAACAATATGATTAATTAAATAAAATCAGGCATTTTT
>WGED01000400.1 GCA_015492915.1 Cyclobacteriaceae bacterium | reverse complement strand
TTTTAGGGAAATAAACCATCCTATGTAAAGGAAGTTTTAATTTACCGGAATCAATAATTATTTTAAGAATAAATGGCGACAAAAGTAGCAGAAAAATCTACGGACCTTTTTGAAGGTTATGATCCCAAGCAATATATACTGATAAAAGGAGCCAGAGTCAATAACCTCAAAAACCTCTCCGTCGCCATTCCACGGAATAATTTAGTGGTAATCACAGGTCTGTCCGGCTCGGGCAAGTCATCTTTGGCTTTTGACACGCTTTTCGCAGAAGGACAACGGATGTATGTGGAAAGCCTGAGTGCTTATGCCCGTCAGTTTCTCGGTCGTATGGAAAAACCCGAAGTAGACTACATCAGGGGGGTATCACCGGCTATTGCCATCGATCAAAAGGTCAATACGCGTAATCCGCGCTCCACGGTAGGCACCACAACGGAAATTTATGATTATCTTAAATTACTCTATGCAAGGATCGGCGAAACCTATTCTCCGGTGAGCGGCAAAAAGGTGCGTCGGGACTCCGTGTCGGATGTGGTGGACTATATCAATTCAAGGGAAAACGGTGCCAGGTTCATGATTCTCTGCCCCATGAGACAAACGCCCGGCAGGTCATTTTGCGATGAACTGAAGATATTGCTGAGCAAAGGATACACGCGGGTTTTGGTCAGAGGAGAAATCAGGGAAATTGAGGATCTGGTTTGTGAAGGGGAGGAGGTCCTCGACTATGACGATGTGCGCATCCTGATCGACAGGGCCGTAGTTAAAAAGGATGATGAGGACAACACATACAGGATTTCCGATTCGGTGCAAACGGCTTTTTTCGAAGGCCATGACGAATGCATCATTCAATTTGTCGGAGAGCAAGAACGGCTCTTTTCGGACAAATTTGAAGCTGATGGGATCATTTTTGAAGAACCGAGCGTAAATCTTTTCAGTTTTAATAATCCCTATGGAGCCTGCAAACGATGCGAGGGGTTCGGCAAGATTCTCGGCATCGACCCCGATCTGGTGATACCGGATCCAGGCCTGTCGGTATACGAAGGCGCCATCATGCCATGGAGGGGGCCATCGATGAAAAAATGGCTTCATGCCCTGCTTATCAATGCTTCAAAATTTGACTTTCCGGTTCACAAACCCATCAGGGAATTGACCAAAGAACAGAAACAACTGTTGTGGGAAGGCAACGAATATTTCAAAGGCATCAATGCCTTTTTCAGGTTTCTCGAATCAAAAATGCACAAGATCCAGTACAGGGTCATGCTGTCCCGGTACAGGGGCAAAACAATCTGCCCTGAATGTAAGGGGACCCGCCTGCGAAAAGATGCATCATTTGTCAAAATAGGTGAAAAATCCATCATCGATCTCGTGCTGATGCAGGTTGATGAATTGGCTGAGTTTTTTAAAAGCCTCCGGCTTGACGACTACAAAACCAAAATCGCAGCACGCATTTTAAGAGAGATCAACAATCGCCTTGATTATCTTAACAAGGCAGGACTGGGATATCTGACGCTCAACAGGCTCACGGGCACGCTCTCCGGTGGCGAATATCAGCGCATCAAACTGGCTACATCACTCGGTAGTGCGCTCGTGGGCTCGATGTATATCCTCGATGAACCGAGCATCGGCCTGCATGCCCGTGACACAACAAGGCTGATCAACATTTTAAAGCATCTCCGCGATCAAGGCAATACGGTGGTCGTTGTAGAGCACGACGAGGAGATCATGCGAGCGGCTGATCAGATTATCGATATCGGACCGAGAGCCGGATCACATGGCGGAGAGGTGGTCTTTCAAGGCAATGCGGGTGATATTGAAAATGACGGAAGTACTTTCACGACGAGGTTTCTGAACGGCATTGACAAAATTGACATTCCAAAGCAACGAAGAAAATGGAAATACTCCATCAATATTTACGGCGCAAGGGAAAATAACCTGAAATCCATAGACGTGAAAATACCGCTTGGCGTGCTCACAGTCGTGACGGGAGTGAGTGGATCGGGCAAATCAACGCTTGTGAAGGACATACTCTACCCTGCCGTGGCCCGAAGGCTCGGATTTTCTACTGAACGCAGTGGCAAACTTGACGACTTTGACGGCGACCTCAGTATGATCAATGCCATTGAATATGTCGATCAGAATCCTATCGGCAAGTCCTCACGATCAAATCCGGTCACTTACGTCAAGGCTTACGATCCTATTCGTCAGGTTTTTGCCGATCAGCCACTATCAAAGCAGAGAGGATACAAGCCTGCCTATTTCTCATTCAATGTCGACGGCGGCAGATGCGACGAGTGCCAGGGCGAAGGCAGGGTGAAGATTGAGATGCAGTTCATGGCGGATATCTATCTGACCTGTGAGAGCTGCCACGGCAAACGATTCAAATCGGAAATCATCGAAGTGGAATACAAGGGCAAAAGCATCGCTGATGTACTCGACCTGACCGTGGATGACGCCATAGAATTTTTTCATGAAAAAAAGGCCATTATTTCAAGGCTCAAGCCACTGCAGGATGTGGGGCTGGGCTACATCCGCCTCGGGCAATCATCAAGCACCTTGAGCGGCGGCGAGGCCCAGCGGGTCAAGCTGGCTTCATTCTTAGGAAAAGCCACCGGCATGACCTATGACAAAATGCTGTTTATTTTTGACGAGCCCACCACGGGGCTTCATTTTCACGACATCAGCACATTGCTAAGTGCCATCAACGCGCTGATAGACAAAGGGCATTCGGTGGTGATCATCGAACACAACATGGAGGTTATCAAATCGGCTGACTGGATCATCGATCTGGGACCGGAAGGTGGTGAGGATGGAGGACGAGTTGTTTTCGAAGGCACGCCGGAAGAGATGATAACACTGGAAAACAACTACACGGCTTTTTATCTGAAGCAAAAATTCAATTAAATAGCACCATATGTTTATTTTTATTGCGTTTGCTTTATGTTTGATGCCTGAAATCCATTCTTACTATTCATGAAGCATATCAGATCGGTATTCATATTTATTTTACTGATATTGGCTTTTTCTCAAGCAAACAGCCAGGTTATAAGTTCTGCAGAGCTGAAGCTGATGCGTGTGCTAAACAGCCGGACACAAGGCCTCCCCAAAAACCTGCTCAAAGCCAAAACCATAGTGGTCATCTCACTTGGAGAGGATAAGCAAACAGGACTGCGGGGCGACTGGAAAAGTGTGGCGGAAGAAGCGCACTTTTACATCAGCCGCCTGGGCATCGATCCGGTATTGTACATATATATCGATGACCTCATCGCAGGTTACGACGTACAGCGCGCCATGGCTGTCCAGATGCTCAGAAGGGAAATCGTAAACCTGCTGTTTATTTCGAAAGACAAAGTGGAGGGTCGCGATCAATATATTGGCGTACTGACAACATTCAATAAAAAGCCTGATTTCGTATCGCACAACCAACCTGCCTGGAAATCACAGACCAGTGATCTGGAAATCCTTTTCAGGAATTTGCACAGAACCATCGATAGGCTCGATTTGGAAAGGGAAAATTTTCTCATCATTGATGTGCCGGAGTTTTTCAGGGATGTTGACATTATCAAAGGAAAGCGGTTCGAGATTTTTAATACCGATCTGCGCATTGACAGACTGGCTGTTCCGAAGTTTGAAGATCTTCCCCTGCCTGCCGATAGTCAAAATGCAAGCCCTGAAATTGTGAGAACCATCGAGAGAGAAAACAAGCAAAACCTGGAACGAAACGCACGTATGGAGGCGATCATGTCAAAATATCCATATAAATATGAAATCGTGCCCTATGAATATGATGAAAAAAAGCTGCTAACTAAAGGTTTTCAGTTTGTACTGATGCGCATAAATACTTCAGGAGAGAATGTGCGAAAACTACTCGATTACGACATCACTGAGGAAATTGAAGAGCTTATCACTATCAAGAAAAGTGAGGACGGTTCAGTCAGTGTCAAATCCATTCCCGTAAAGGGGACAGTGTATAAATACTACATCAAACACATCAACAGCGGGGACATCTACCTCGGGCCCCGGTGGGACGGTGATGACAATTGGGAAGGCGCTTTTTCAAACCACATGAACGCCCTGATCAGAGCACTTCAAAAAAAATAATCCTCAAAAAAGTATCGGGCGGCATAGGAATTGCTTTCAGACGATTAAACTATCGCTCAATTTTTAGTGTCTGATATATGTCAGACAAAAATTCCAAAGAGACCGGTTTGAAACAAAACTTTCTAATATCAGTTTATAAACAATATAAAACAACACCACGAGAATGGTGAAAAGTTGAGAGATTTACCTTAACTTTGTATGAATAAAACCACAATAAATTAGACAATTCTAATCTGTGAAATTATGATACTCCCATCAACAACAACCAGAAATGAAAATTGGATCGAGGTGCTCGGCATGAAATCCGAACAGATCCCTGTGCTGATTATCGGTAACAATCCTAAAGAATTGACATCTATTTACAACAGTCTGGTTAGTAGTTCTATGATTACTTACAAGCCGGATGTGTGCTTTGATGTCAGGGATTGTTTCAATAAAATTCAAAAGTCAAAGCCTGAGGTTATCCTTGTTGATGACAACCTGCCGTTTGATGATATTTCAAAAATGGTGCGGGTTTTGAGACAAAATGCCAAAACTAAAGATATCAAGATCATCGTGATGAAGAGTTCTAACTGGAACTATCATGTTATCGATGATGTGGATGATTATATTTTGAAAGAGACAATCAATCCTGAAACGATTGACCGCCTTATAGGTAAAAATCTCCTTTTCACGGAGCATCAACCAGCCTGAGGCAATG
>WGED01000399.1 GCA_015492915.1 Cyclobacteriaceae bacterium | reverse complement strand
CTTGTAATATATCCGTGAATATGCAGTTTTAAATTCTTCCTTTATTTTGGATTTTTGAGCGTATGATACTCCGTTTTAAAATAATCAGGTGGCAATGAATAGTTACATAAAAGACTATATCCGGCAAAAGATCCGGCAGAATGGATTAAAGATGGCCCTGTTGCTGGTTGCTTTTTTTGTGGTGGCAGATGTGGCAATGGTGATCTACTACAGAAATGTAATCATTCAGAGTTCTAAGACAAATGTACATATTCAAAATATAAGAGATGGTCTGAGTCTGATGGATCTCAACATCAGGCTTGCCGATATGGGCGTCAGGGCTTATATCATCAAATCGACGGATCAATTTTTGCAACCATACATCGATGCTAAAACGGATTACATTAATAATCTCGATAACCTGGAAAAGGAACTCAAATTCGTTGGTTATGATGTAAAAAAAATGGCACCGGCCCGAAAAGCCATCGTCGACTATATGCAGGTAATTCAATTGATGGTTGACCTTGTTAAAGAAGGGAGAAAGGATGAAGCGATTGCTATTTTTGAAGAGGATAGAGGCGATGAGGCCTGGGCGGGATTCTATCCGTTTGTGGTGGATGCCACAGAATATATTGACAATCTTTGGAATGAAAGTGAAGCGGCTTATACGGGAGCAATCAATTCCATTCTCTTCATTCAAATTTTACTCATCGTATTTTCGCTACCCATCTTTGTTTTGGTGTATCGAAAGATTGGCAAGGATGAAATATTCAAACAAAAGATGTTTAGCCTGATCGATGAGAGCAACAGAAAATATCTTTATGACGACGGGAAAGAAATTGATGTTCAGGACGAGGATGCCATTACCGAAAATCTCGTCGGCAATCTGAAAAAAGCTGCCGGATTTATCAACAGCATCACCAATGGCCGGTATAATGTGGAATGGGAGGGTATGGACAAGAAACTCGAGAAAATCAATAAAGATAACATCGCAGGCGAATTGATCATGATGCGTGATCAGATGAAGAAAGCTAAAAGGGAGGATGAGATAAGGATCTGGACAAATGAAGGACTTTCGAAATTTGCCGAACTCATCAGAAAACATGATGATGATCTGTACACACTTGCCGATAAACTGATCGCCAATATTGTGGACTATCTTGACGCTCAGCAGGGAGGCCTGTTTCTGCTCAACGAAACCAATGAGCAGGACAAATATCTTGAGCTTCTAGGGTGCTATGCTTATCAGCGAAAGAAATTTCTGGAAAAACGCATTGAGCTCGGCCAGGGTATGGTAGGCCAGTGTTTTCTGGAAGGTGAAACAACGTATGTCACCAATCTCCCCCAGGAATATGTCAATATCACCTCAGGCCTTGGTGAAACGAATCCCAAAGCACTACTGGTAGTACCGCTCAGGATCAATGAAAATGTGGTGGGTGTCATAGAAATCGCTGGTCTTAAAGAATTTGAAGATCATCAGATCAGGTTTGTCGAAAGGCTTGCAGAAATAATTGCCTCTGCCATATCGAATGTGAAGACCAATGCTATGACACGGGTATTGCTGGAGCAATCGCAGCAGCAGACTGAGGAGATGCGTGCCCAGGAAGAAGAAATGCGTCAGAATATGGAGGAATTGCAGGCTACCCAGGAGCAGACGCACCGTAAAAATGAGGAGATCGAGCGGCTTCTGAAAGAGGCTTCGGAGAATGAAGAAAAGATGAAAATGCAGCTTGAAATGCTGGAAGAGCTCAAGGAAGAAGCAGCAAAAGCCGCTGCCAAAATCGAAAAAGAGGCCACCGACTATCGCGATATGCTGATGGAAATTCTCAATGAAATTCCGCAAAAGGTTTTCCTTAAAGATGCGGAGGGTAAAATGTATATCGCCAACAAAAAAGTAGCTGAGGTGCATGGCATACCACTCTCGGAGCTGATCGGAAAGAGTGATTATGATTTTGTGGACAAAGAGACTGCCGATGAATGGCGAAAGCAGGAGCTTGAGATCATGAAGAAAGGGGAAGAACGGTATGTGTTTGAGGATAAAATAGGCGGAAAGACACGAGTACTCGAAACAATTAAAAAAGTATTCAGAATCAGACCTTTGAATCAGGATGGCTTGCTGGGAATTCAGACCGACATTACCGAAAGAATTATGCTGGAGAAAAAGGTGGAAGAATTACAGAAGAAAAAGGAATAACAGGTTCCTGTTCTGAATCAATATGGCCTTCATCTCTTCAGGCATGAGAAAATAACCATTTTTTCATGGTGATGTCATAGCCCGGGCCAGGTGGGCCCGGAATAATCATCAATTTTTCATAAACCCAAAATTCTCACCAGGATTTCGTAATGAGAGGTTAAAGTACAACTTGTCCCGCCAGGGCGGGAAGAAAATCAGCACGTTTGATGAGGAGGCTTGCCTGCAAGGGCATAATGCACCATTGTTAAGTCAAGAATAAAATGATGCTGGGTGCAGTTTGCAACTACACCCTGATATTTCCAAAACGGTTATTATG
>WGED01000398.1 GCA_015492915.1 Cyclobacteriaceae bacterium | reverse complement strand
CGGTGAAGGTTGCGGAATGCTTTGGCAAAAGCTTCAATAGTCAGGTCTTCGGCGTCGTCCACATTGCGTACCATCTTCAGGATCATGTGATACACAGGCTTTTTGTATCTTTTCATGAGCTCGGCATAGGCCTGCTGATCGTGCTCAAGAATAGCCCTGTCGATAAGCTTGAAATCTTCTTTTGCCTTCTCCGAAAAATTCCTGTCTAATTCCATTTAACCTTTTTTGTGAACAGCACTTTCAGGCCCATCGAAATATAGTAAAATAAGTATATAAAATCTAAGAACGGCCATGTCCAGATCCTCGACGGGTCACCGGTTTTCTTTTTTAGCATGAAATAGGCACTCAATAATAATACCATTACTAATAAGAACCCGCTGATCACAAAAATGGTTTTGAAATCTGCCATTATGGCTATAAAAAAGCAAACCCAGAATAAAATTCTGGCAATAAACAATATTCCGAGCAACATTCTGTCAGTCTTTCTGTAGTGCTTCCCGACGGAGAGATGCCGTGTTTTCTGGACGATAAATTCCTTCCAGCTCGTTTTCGGGATTGAATAGACGGTAGCATTTTCCGAAAGGATTACAGAAGTATTTTTTCTCTTTGCATAGGCATTTACAAACAGATCGTCATCGCCACCGACCACATTGCTGAATCGCCCGAAGCCGTTATTTTCCAGAAACAGCGACCGGCGATATGCAAGATTCCTCCCCACGCCCATGTAAGGCCTGCCGAGCAATCCCAATCCGATATAATGCAATGCGGTGTGCATTGTCTCGAAGCGGATAAACTGATTGAGAAATCCTCCTTTTTTCATGTATTGTGAGTAGCCGAGGGCAAATTTTTTCCCGGGCTTAAAGACGCCGGCGCTCATTTCCTTTATCCACTGGTCGCTGGCCGGTTTACAATCCGCATCCGTAAGCAGGACGCCATCATTTTTAGCGGCTTTCACTCCAAGTGTGATTGCATATTTTTTATTATTGATATGATCAGGCGTTTCGTCGATCCTGACCAGTTGCAGCTTATCCTCCTTCAATTCAAGATCCTTGGCCCATTCGTAAGTGCCGTCGGTGGATTTGTCGTCAACAAGAATCACCTCAAAGTCATGGTATTGCTGAGTTAAAATTGCCGGTATGAGATTTTTAAGATTTTCAAGCTCATTTTTGGCGCAAACGATCACTGACACACTTTCGCCTTTAGGCTCGTCCTGTTCAGGTTTTTTATACGCGAGCAATGCTATAAGCACTAAAGCATAAAATAGAAACAAGACCCCCCCTCCCGCGGCAAAAGCAAAAAAAACTATCTCCGACATTTATACTCTGTTTGGTTTAACATCCCCGAACAAATGTAAAATGAACAGAATATCTTATTGTTAAATTATTCGCTTATTTTTGAGGCTTTATTACAACATGAGATTTGGATGAAATTTGATCTGACAGCTACAGACAAGGGTTCCGGTGCGAGAGCAGGGGTATTGACAACGGCACACGGCGTTATTGAGACGCCGATCTTTATGCCGGTCGGCACATCCGGCACAGTCAAAGCTGTGCAGCAACGGGAACTCGTAAACGATATCAAAGCACAGATCATCCTGGGAAATACTTATCACCTGTACCTTCGGCCGGGACTTGATTTGCTCTCGAAAGCCGGAGGGCTTCACCGCTTCAACGGATGGGACAAACCGATTCTCACCGATAGCGGCGGATATCAGGTTTACTCGTTGGCCGAAAACAGGAAAATCAAAGAGGACGGCGTCTATTTTCAATCCCATATCGACGGATCAAGACATGTGTTCACACCGGAATATGTCATGGACATTCAGCGGATCATCGGCGCTGATATTGTAATGGCATTCGACGAATGCACCCCTTACCCTTGCGATTACGATTATGCGAGAAAATCCATGGACATGACGCATCGCTGGCTTAAGCGCTGTTGTGACAGGTTTGACGCCACAGAACCCCCCTATGGTCATGAGCAAAGCCTATTCCCGATCGTGCAGGGCAGCACATACAAAGACCTGCGCCAGCAATCAGCCGAAGTGATCGCTTCTTTCGATCGCGAAGGCAACGCCATCGGCGGGTTATCGGTCGGTGAGCCCTGGGAGGAGATGTACGCCATGACAGACCTCGTTTGCAATATACTGCCAAAAGAAAAACCCCGTTATCTCATGGGTGTCGGCACGCCTGAAAATATTCTGGAGAGCATAGCACTGGGAGTAGATATGTTTGACTGTGTAATGCCCACACGCAATGCACGCAACGGCATGTTATTTACGACAAGGGGCATTATCAATATCAGAAATGAAAAATGGAAAGATGATTTTACTTGTATAGATGACGGATTGACCAATGAGATCAGCACTTTCTATTCGAAAGCGTATCTGCGACATCTGGTGATGAGCAAAGAAATACTCGGGGCGGAAATAGCCAGCATACATAATCTGGCGTTTTACCTCTGGCTTGTCGGAGAAGCGCGTGATCATATTATAAAAGGGGATTTCGTGAAATGGAAAAATGAGATGGCAAAAAAAGTAAGCGCGAAGCTGTAGGATGAAAATTATCGACTGGTACATATTAAAAAAGTTCCTGAAGTCATACGTCTTCGTGATTTTTGTTATCGAACTGGTTTCAGTGATCATCCACATCACAGAGCAGAATGAAAACTATATCAAACACCAACTCACTGCGAAGCAGATCACCGATTATTATCTCGATTACATCCCCTACATTGCTAATATGATCGCGCCCATCACCACATTTATTACCGTGGTGTTCATGACTGCCCAGCTATCACAACATTCCGAAATCATCGCCATGCTGAGCAGTGGCGTCAGTTTCAGGAGAATCATGCGCCCTTATATGATGGGAGCAGCCATTATCGGCCTCATCACTTTTGTGCTCGGCGGCTGGATCATCCCCAACGGCAACAAAGACCGTGTCGCATTTGAATTGCAATATATGAAAACGCCTTACCACAATAATGAGAGAAATATTCATATAAAAATAGGCCCGAATACCCTGCTTTACCTTCAGAGTTATAATGTGAATAACAATGTAGGATATAAGCCTACCCTGGAAACAATTGTGGATGGCAAAATGATCGAAAAGCTGGAAGCCTCGCGCATGGAGTGGCAGCCAAAGACTGAAAAGTGGCGCTTCCGTAATTGGAAAAAGAGAGTGTTGGAGGGCATGAAAGAGGAATTTTCATACGGCAAGTCGTTGGATACCACCCTTCAGATCGAGCCGAAATATTTCGCCAGCGATTACAGCCGATTCGAAACCCTCACACTGAACGAGCTTAACGAGTATATCGAAGAACTGCGCATGCGGGGGGCGGATAACATTGAGGTGTATGAGATCGAAAAATATATTCGTTTTTCATCCCCTTTCGCGGCGCTGCTTCTCACTTTTATCGGACTTGGCGTCGCAGCACGCAAGGCCCGGGGCGGGGCGGGCTTTCAGATTGCACTCGGATTTCTGCTCGCCTTCATTTACATCATCTTTTTCCAGTTGTCCCGCACCTCGGCGGAACGGGGTAATATTGACCCGCTACTCGCCATCTGGATACCAAATATTATTTTTTCGGTTATAGGAGTTATCATTTACAGGACAGTGCCGCGATGACAGCCACACCCAAAGATTACATTCATTTGCATTTTCTGGTTCTCATCTGGGGGTTTACCGCTATTCTCGGTCTGCTCATCACAATTCCGGCAGTTGAAATTGTTTTTTACCGAACGCTAATTTCAGCCGCCGGTCTCGCCGTTCTGATGATGATTTTAGGACTTTCTTTCCGGATTGGACGGGGAGAGATCATTCGATTGTTGCTTACAGGCTCGCTGATAGCCGGACACTGGATATTATTCTTTGCCTCTGCCCGCGTCTCCACCGCTTCGGTCTGTCTGGCAGGCATGGCCACCACTTCCTTCTGGACAAGCCTGCTAGAGCCCATGTCAACAGGGGAAAAAATAAAATGGTACGAAGTCATGCTGGGACTGGTGGTCATCGCCGGTCTGTACATCATATTTCATTTTGAATTTGATCATGCACCAGGGTTGATCATGGCGCTCGGTTCGGCTTTTCTCGCCGCTTTATTCACAGTCATCAACAAACACCTAACCGTCCGGCACCATCACCATACGATTACCTTTTATGAAATGGCAGGGGCTTTTGTTTCGATTGTCCTTTTTCTCCCACTTTACCAACGATATCTGGCGGAAAGCGGACAGATTCAACTCGTCATGACGTCTATGGATTTTGTATATATTCTTATCCTCGCGCTGGTCTGCACCGTTTATGCCTATTCGGCTTCCATCGGGATTATGAAGAAGATCTCCGCCTTTACGGTAAACCTGATCGTAAACCTGGAACCCGTTTACGGCATCATCCTCGCAGTCATCATATTTGGCGACAAAGAAAAAATGCAGCCGGGTTTTTATATTGGCGCCGCGGTCATACTGGCATCGGTCCTTGTCCATCCTATCCTCGACAGGCGCTATCACCGTAAGTACACAAGTGTTGATAATTTGGGTTTGTGATAGTTTTTATGGGAATTTGGGTATTTTTGACCGGTAAAATCATCCCATGACGGCAAAGAACTTTTTTCAGTCAAAATTCATGCTCCTTTTCGGTATTCTGCTGGTAGCGGCAGCCTGGCTGGCGCTCCTTATTCCCAAGGGGGAGCTCGAATGGATTATCAATCAGAATCATACCCCGGCCATGGATTTTTTATTTAAATACCTCACCTGGCTTGGAGACGGTATTGTAATGGCATTTTTAATCATCGGGTTGCTCTTTTACAATTACAGGCTTACCGTGCTCGCATCATTTTCTGCCATCCTGCAAGCCATTTTTATATCTCTGTTTAAAAGATGGTTGTTTGCAGGGCTGGAACGTCCGCTGGCATTCTTTGATCATGACCAGGCACTGAATTTCGTGGAGGGAGTCGATGTGCATACGACCAATTCCTTTCCTTCGGGACACACAACGACTGCTTTCGCATTGTTTGCGCTGTTGTTTATCATTATCAATAAAAATGATATTCTTATTGCCGGTATGCTGCTGCTGGGTGCCGTGCTTGTCGGTTTTTCAAGAGTGTACCTGCTGCAGCATTTTGTGATCGACGTCTATTTCGGTGCCCTCTTCGGTATATTGTCGGTGATAATTGCCCTTTTTCTCATGGAAAAAATCTTCTCCTCCCAAACGCTAACCGAAATGAAAAATAACTCACTCCGGACGAAACTATTCAATAAAAAATAGCCTGAAATTCATATTCGCGAGGAGAAGACTCTGAAATTTTCAGGAAAGGAAATTTCTGTTTTGCCTTTAAAAAATCCGTAAATACACGAACCTGAGCCCGACATGGCTGCATAAACAGCACCTTCGTCATACAACCGCTTCTTTATATCACCCAGTAAGGGATAGCGCTCAAACAAGGGCATTTCGAAATCATTGACAACCAGCCCTCGCCAATCCTCCATGGATTTTGCACTTAAAATATCACCCAAATCCCATGAAGGACCCTTTGGCTTGACCTTGCTGTATGCCTCGGCTGTTGAGATATGAATACCGGGATACACTATCACAATGTGATAGCCGCCCATGGACAGATCAACCGGGGTAAGCATATCACCAATACCGCGGGCGAGCATCGGAGTGTTTTTGATGAAAAAGGCGCAATCAGCCCCCAATGTGGCTGCATCGGTCATTAATTGCTCGTCGCTCATGTCCAGACAGAAGAGCTCATTGAGCAATTTTAGTGTAAATGCCCCATCGGCTGAGCCCCCGCCGAGGCCCGCACCGACCGGAATATTCTTGTGCAGGTGAATGATGACAGGAGGCAGGAGGAATCGTTTTTGTAAAAGTTTGTATGCTTTCAGCACAATGTTTTTTCCCTCACCGGGAATATCGATCCCGGTCGCTGTGAAAGATAACCTGTCCGATTCAACTATTTCCAGGACCTCTTTCCAGGGAACAGGGACAAAACACGTCACGATCTCATGGTATCCGTCGGAGCGTCTTTTCACGACATTCAACCCGATATTGATCTTGGCATTGGGGAATACGATCATCCGGGATTATTCTTTTGAAGAAGCGAACCCGCCTTTTTTCAAATAATCGATGAGCTCATATGTTATTCCTGTGGTTGAAAAACCACCGTCGTGATACAGGTTTTGCATGGTAACCATCCTGGTGAGGTCGGAGAACATGACGACGATATAATCAGCGCAGGAGGCGGTGTCGGCATTACCGAGGGGCGACATTTTATCCGAAAATTCATAGAAAAAATCAAACCCCGTAACGCCCGTTCCAGCCGTGGTTACAGTCGGGGATTGGGAGATTGTATTGACGCGAACGCCTTTGCTCCTGGCCATTCGGTAACCAAAGCTGCGCGCGATGGACTCAAGCATGGCTTTGGCCTGTGCCATATCAGAATATCCCGGAAAAACCCGCTGGGCGGCGATATAGGACAATGCAACGATAGACCCACCTTCATTCATTATATCCATTTTTTCAGCCGTCTGCATTACTTTGTGAAAAGAAATGGCCGAAATGTCAAGCGTTTTCAGAAACCATTCGTAATTGAGATCTCCATAATCCCTGCCTTTTCTCACGTTCGGGCTCATGCCGATGGAGTGTAAAATAAAATCTATCTTGCCGCCCAATACCTTGACGGACTCCTCATAAAGTTTTTCGAGATCTTCTACTTTAGTGGCGTCGCTGGGCACCACATGGCTCCCTGTCTTCTCCGCCAACTCATTGATTTTGCCCATGCGCAGGGCAATGGGTACATTGGTCAGTACAAATTTCCCGCCCTCTTCATGAACCCGCTCTGCAGTGACCCAGGCGATGGACTTCTCATCCAGAGCGCCAAAAATAATTCCTCTTTTACCTTTTAATAAATTGTAAGCCATTGTGATTAGTTGTTGAATTTTTGAGGGTGCAAAAATAGGGAATTTAAAATCATTCTAAACAAGATACACCAAATTAATGCCTTTCCGGGATCAGATAAGGATCTCTCCTGTCATATATGTCACGGCTTTCCCTGTAATTTCAACCCTGTCTCCATTGTGACGACCGAACAATTCGCCGCCCCTGGAAGAAAGTTGATAGGCCCTTAATTCGTTCTTATCCAACTTATCGGCCCAGAATGGTATGAGCATGCAATGAGCCGAACCGGTTACGGGGTCTTCATTGATTCCCGCCCGGGGCGCGAAGAACCTTGAGACAAAATCAACCTCATCGCCTGGAGCTGTAACGATAACCCCCAGATGCTCAATTTCAAGCATGGCGTTAAAATCTGGCCACAGGGATTCTATCTCACTTTGTGATTCGAATACGGCCATCAGATCACGCGCTTCATAAACCTCCAGCGGTTTTCTGTCAAGCGCCCGTTCAACGAGCTCTGTAACATTCCCCTTTTTAGAATTTACCGCGGGAAAATCCATCGAGAGAAATGAGCCTGCCTTTTTTACAGACAGCATCCCTCCGCCAAACCGAAAGCTAATCTCCTCTCCTTCAAATCCTAAATGATTGAAAATGACATGCGCAGAGGCCAGCGTCGCATGACCGCACAGATCTATTTCCATTTCGGGTGTAAACCAACGGATATGGTAGTTATCCTCGTCCTTTACGAAAAAAGCTGTTTCGGACAGGTTGTTCTCCATAGCAATCAGTTGCATCTGTTTGTCGGGAAGCCACTCCTCCAGCGGACATACAGCAGCCGGGTTACCGCCGAAAACATAGCTTGTAAATGCATCTACCTGAAAAATTTTCATGGGCGTAAAGTTAAAATTTTAATATATATCCGTTTTTCTCCCTGCCCTCGGAGGCTATAAAAAGATCCCCAGCGGGGCTGAAGCACATACCTTCCGGTTGAAGAAATATCGCCGGGTTGAGGGGTATGAGATTTTTAATATTTCCTTCCGGATCCAGGATGAGAAGTATCTTGCCGACAGACCCGATCACAAAGACATCACCGGTGGCAGGATGTACCGCCACCGCACTCGGCCTGAACGGCTTATGTTTCTTTTTATCAAGACTCTTTTTTTCAAGCCATTCGTTATAGGATCCAGCATCAATCACAAAAACCGGACGTTGTACAAATATCTTCTCAGGTAATTGAACTGCATAAACCGTCCTGCTGTTTGTGATTTGTACTTTTTTCGTTCCGGGCTTGTCTTTGCAGGCTATCAGAAGCCTGTTTGAAGACAGATCATAACCCAATCCTTCAGCGTTATTATCAGATGAAAGTTCCGTTTTAAATTTGTAGGTTTCACCTATCCCGTTCTTTGTAAGGCGGAAATAATAAATATTTCCATTGCTCCTGAGCACATAGCAAGTATCATCAACACATTCCACGCCTTCATAGTCGCCCCGCTTACCGAACTTCTCTTTTGCAACCGCAGCCTCCCTTTTCAGATCATAAATAAAAATGATCCCATCCTCATCCTGAATACAGGCTAATTGATCCTTCCCAAAATTTGTGATTCCCGAGATTTCAACGAGCTCTTTCGGCATTTCCCAACGTTTTTGGGGATGCCCCAGATCGTAATTACGACCACCCGCTTCAAATT
>WGED01000397.1 GCA_015492915.1 Cyclobacteriaceae bacterium | reverse complement strand
TTAACCTCTCATAACGAAATCCTATTGAGATTTTTGGGTTAAAAATAACTCCATTACCAAATGGTATGTTCATAAATATCCTGGCAAAGTTTTTTTACAATACTTTTGACAAATACATCCTTACTGTTTTAGCTTGCAGGCTCGTTTGCCAAGAAATCTATGGATTTGGTGCTTAAGCGATGCTTCGAAACCTGGACAAAGAAAGAAAATGATAAAATACCTTTTGCTAAACACCCTGATTTTCATCAGTTTAACTGAATTTGCCATAGCACAGGTCCCCCTGGAGCAGCTAGACAAAAAAGCAATTTTCAGCTTCTCCGTCATGAGCGACAACAAAGGCTATGCACTCGAAAACCCGCACATGCGCAAATGCGACCAATGGATACGTGAAGAGGGCGACGCCTTTATTCTCGGGCTGGGCGATCATGTCAAATTCAATAGGAAAAATCCATTCCTCCGGCTGATCACCCATGACAGCCTGTGGCACAATCATTTTTATCCCAATGTCGCCGATGGCGAAAATGAATTTTGGGGTAAAGGTCAGGATGACTGGGGAACAGGCTACCCCATCCTCGATTCGGTTGATCTTGCCGGCAGGAAAAACGTATGGATAAGGGACAATAAATGTGAGTATTACGCCCGCGAGACACACCATGGCATCACCGTGCACATTATTCAACTACACTATTCCGACTCACCAATCGACCCTGATGTGGCATTCCGTGAAGACAGCCGCCGCTGGCTGATGGGGGTGCTCGACAGCATTAAAAAGGACGGCAATGACATCATCGTAGTGCTGGCCCATACAGGCAACTGGGTCAACGTGCTCAGCGAACAACGCAAAAAAAAGGTGCTGGCCAAGGCAGACCTGATACTCGGCGCCACCACGCACATTTTCACCAAATACGAATATCCCGGTTACGAAACAGGCAAAGAAGCTATTGCCCTCAACAGCGGTGCCGTAGGCAACAGCATCGACAGCGGATTTCTTCAGGTGCATGTGCTGAAGTATCCATTGAGATTAGTAATCCAATATCAGCGTACCCGTTTTCCTGAAAGACAATTACAAGAGCCATTATTCAGTTATGAAAAAATCATTGATGGCCCCATCAGGCAAATCGACTGGGAAAAAACCAAATAAGAGCGGGAGTGAAGCAAGATGTTATTGAAAGTTACAAATCCCGATGTTACACGAAGGTGAACTTGATTTTAATCTCAACAAATTCATGATAAAAGGGATATTATTCGATATGGACGGGGTGCTGGTGGATTCGGAAGAGTATATCTGCAAGGCCGCTATGATGATGTTCGAAGAAAAAGGGCTGACTGTAATGCCTGAGGATTTTCTTCCTTTTGTCGGGGCAGGTGAAAACCGTTATCTGGGCGGTGTGGCCGAAAAATACCATTTTCCCATAGAGATCGATGAAGCCAAAACACGAACGTATGAAATCTATGGCGAAATAATCAAAGGAAATCTACAACCACTCGAAGGGGTCATAGATTTTATTACAACCTGTAAGCAAAAAAGTCTGAAAATAGCCGTAGCCACCAGCGCCGATGAAGTAAAGATGAAAGCCAACCTCCATGAGATCGGTATCCCTGTCGAAACCTTTGATGCCACTGTAAACGGCCTGATGATCAAAAATAAAAAGCCCGATCCGGAAATTTTCATTACCGCAGCTAACTTTCTCGGTCTACACCCTTCGGAATGTCTCGTTGTCGAAGATGCGATCAATGGAGTGGAGGCTGGCAAAAAAGCCGGCGCTAAAGTACTGGCTGTCATGAGCAGCTTCACTCGGGAGCAACTGAAAGAAGCAGATTGGATCGTGGAAAATCTCGCCGAACATCCTCCGGAAGTTTTAAAGTGGTGATGACATCATCCCGCAGCAATGAAGTCAGGATTTCGGGGCAGATCAATCAATTTCCGCATGACAAAACTCCAGGAAATACGCTACTCCTTTTTCATGACAATAAAAATCACTTTGAGATTCAATTATTCCCCTTAAATTTGTCGTTTGTCCATTTTTGTAAACTAACTTTTTTGCTTAAACATAAGTGTCATGACAACATCTAAAGAAGCTAAAATCAAAGAAAGGCTCTTCTCCCTCGACACTTTACGCGGATTCGATATGTTCTGGATCATGGGGGGCGAAGCACTCATCATTTCCCTTTCCAAAGCCACGGGGTGGGGCTGGATGAAACCCCTGGCCAAACAGATGCACCATGTGCCGTGGGAAGGGTTTCACTTTTACGACCTGATCTTTCCGCTATTCATGTTCATGTCCGGAGTAGCTATTCCGTTTGCCCTACTCAGCAGGCTCGAAAAAGGCACACCGAAACAAGATCTCTTTCGAAAGATACTTAAAAGAGCCGTTTTACTGTTCCTGTTCGGTATTGTTTATAATGGCGCCCTGCAAAAAGGATTCAGCGACATGCGTGTACTGAGCGTGCTGTCACAGATCGGCTTTGCCTATTTCTTCGCCTCACTCATTGTCATTAACACCAAAGACACCAAAGCACGCATATTTTGGGGGATCATCATACTGATCATCATTGCGATACTTCAAAATTTTGTGCCTGTCCCGGGGTTCGGCGCCGGCAATTTCACACCTGAAGGCACTATCAATGCATGGATCGATCAACACTTCCTGCCAGGAAGGCTCATCTACAAATACTATGACCCCGAGGGCATTTTGTGCATAGTTTCCGCCACGACGGTCACCCTGGCGGGGACACTTGCGGGCACCATTTTGCGAAACAAGGAGATCGCTGTCGGTAAAAAACTGCAATGGCTCTACATCTCGGGCTTTGCGCTGATCGGCGTAGCGCTCGCCCTCTCGCCCGTCTATCCGATCATCAAAAATGTATGGACCGTGCCTTTCAATCTGCTGACATCAGGTATCAGCTTCTTGCTTATGGCAACATTTTACTACATTGTCGATGTCAAAAAATGGCGCGGATGGATATTTTTCTTCCAGGTCATCGGCCTTAACTCCATAACCATTTACATGGGGCAAAGAATAATCAATTTCCAATATTCTTCAGAATTCCTGCTGGGGTGGCTATCAGGACCGGCAGGCGATTTCGGTATCGCGATTATCATCGCAGGGGCCATCACACTCAAGTGGTTGTTCCTCTACTATCTGTACAAAAACAAAATTTTCCTGAAAGTATAATCTCCCTTCAATAACTTTCATGAAAAAAATACTTAAAAATCCATGGTTATCGGCAGGATTGTTTATGGCAATAATCCTGCTGATTGCCACTGCATTTCATTATCCTGTCCAAATTATCGATGCAATTACCCGGGAGCCACAGGCTGATTTCGGGATAGCGTTCTCCATTTGGAGAATAATATTCGAACCTGTATTCGGCTTGCTGCTTTACTACAACAGGGCGTTGTATCCACTCGATGAGATACTGCAATTGCTGCCATGGATTTTGATCATTTTTTTTGCCTACACGGCATGGCGGGGCATTTTGCTGAAAGACAAAAAAGAGCTGAGGCGATTCCTGCTCCGTCAACTGGTCAACCTCCCGCTCCTCATCGGATTGTGGTTTACAATCTTCATCATCCTCATCTTCGTCCCTTTGCCCAATAATACAATCGTTAATAATACCAAAGACTGGGTGTTGGTCACGACACATTCTCACACCGAATGGAGTCACGACGGTCTCATTTCACAAAAGCGGCTGTGGGAATGGCACAAACGCAATGGGTTTGATGCCTTTTTCATCACCGATCACAACAACCACGACCATACCCTTGACTTCAAAATTGCACAAAGAAATGGCCGGTTTCCCATGGAACCGCTCGTGATGTGCGGTGAGGAGTTTTCCGGTTCCAACCACATGAGCTTGTTGGGTTTGCAACACAAATTCAGCACGCGCGGGTTGCCCGACTCTACGGTCATTGATACAGTGCATGCCGGTAGCGGGGCCGTGATTGTAAACCACTGGTTCGACGATCTGAATAATACGATGGAATTTTACAGGGATCTCGGCGTCGATGGTTTTGAAATCGCCAATTCAGCGGGCAACAGGGCCTACAACCGAAGGCTATATGATAAGATCAAAGGCTTTGCGCAAAAGAACAACCTGATTCTTAACGGCGGACTCGACTTTCACGGTTATGGCAATGTTTGCTCGCTCTGGAATGCTTTTTACATTCCGGGATGGCACGAGATGAATCCGGAAGATAAAGAAAGCACCATCCTCAACATCATCAGAAGCCGGGATCAGGGCAGGCTCAAAGTGCTGATGTACAATGACAGGCCCTATTATGAAAAGAAGAACCTGTTCTTTCGCCCGTTGATCACTTTTTTCGGGTATTTCAGGACACTCCATTTCCATCAGTTATTATCATGGGCTGTGTGGATCGTTCTTTTGGTCATGACAAAAAGGCGATTTTCTCATGTGAAAACCAGGCAAGGAATTTCAGGGAGAAGCGGATTTCTGCCACTTTTCGGGCCGGCCGGCGCACTACTGATGCTGGGACTGGGTACGTTTTATCACTTTAAGATCGCTGAAGTAGCCGGCAGTGACAATGACATTTACATTGAATACAGTCGAGTACTTTTTATTGCGGGAAGTGTGTATCTGCTTTATTCTTTCACAATAATATATTTTCGGTTTTTCAGAAACAGATATTCCATCGATTAAATGAATCGATCCTTAACAATCGCTATGACTCACGCTGATTATCTGCCAAAAAAATGGTGCTTTTGTACTAAAATTCCGGATCATAAAACTATTCCTTCGGAATGACTGTTGCTATAATCCGGGAAAATGTTGATTTTAGGCAACCGATGACAAATCGGTCAATAATCTGCCCAAAACAAACAGAATTAAGGAGAGGGACAATATAACAAATCATGAAAGTTTTACTGATCGAAGACGAGCAAAGCGTCTCCTCATTTATTAAAAAAGGCCTTGAAGAGCAGGGCCATCTGGTGACACAGGCTTTTGACGGCACCATCGGGCTCAAGCTGGCCAGTCAGGAGGATTTCGATGTCATCATACTCGATGTGGTAATACCCGGCATGAACGGCATCGAGGTGTGTGATCAACTGAAAAATAACCTTGGCGTCAATACCCCCATTCTCATGCTCACCGCACTCGGCACGACGGACGATATCGTCACTGGGCTTGAGATCGGTGCTGATGACTATCTGACGAAGCCATTCAAATTTAAAGAGCTTCTCGCCCGCCTCAATGCGCTGACGCGACGAACTGCCATCAGAAACGGGGATGGCAAACAAATACTCAGAGTTAAGGACCTGGTAATGAACCTTGACACCAAGGAAGTTCACAGAGACAATAAGGAGATCCGGCTCACGGCAAGGGAATTCAAACTGTTGGAGTATCTGCTCAAAAATAAAAACAGGGTTGTATCGCGCACCGATATTCTCGAAAATGTATGGGAGGTTGATTTTGACCTCGGCACTAATGTGATAGACGTGTACATGAACTACCTCCGCAAAAAGATCGAGCATGGTTTTTCATCAAAAATAATCAAAACGGTCATCGGCATGGGCTACATCATTAAAGATTGAAAAGATGAAGATCAGTACCCGTCTTTCAGTCACTTTTTCCATCATTGCCAGTGCCATTATTTTAGCATTCGGGATCACGGTATATGCATTGTTTTATAAATACAGGGAGCACAATTTTCATGAACGACTTAAAGAACGAATCGAGATCACCGAAAAAATTTTTCTTGAAAAAGAGACGTTCAGCCCGGATGAATTTGAGAAAATAACCAATCAGTTTCTTCGTGCCCTGCCACAGGAAACGGAAGAAGTCATCGAACTGAAGGAAGGCGAAATGCCTGTTTTTAAGCACCGATATCCTGAAGATGTAAGAGAGAAATTAGTGAAAAATGATCTTTACGTTTTCAATTATGACGATGTGGAAGGGATCAGCAAGGTATTCCACATCAAAGGAAAAGATTATCTGGTCATAGTCACGGCTGTCGATAAAACAGGACTGCAATTCCTTGACTATCTGAGGAATATTATCATTCTGTTAATTCTGATCGGCATTCCCCAGATCTTTATAGGAAGTTTTATTATAGCCAAACGGGCTATGCTGCCAATCTCCAAAAAGATCGACAAAGCCAATTCGATCAGCGCTTCCAGTCTGCATCAGCGATTGAATGTCTATAATCCCAATGATGAACTCGGCAAAATGGCCATTGCATTCAACAAATTGCTCGACAGGCTGGAGGCATCATTTGAAGCCCAGAAATCCTTTATACGCAATGCATCGCATGAGATCAGAAATCCGTTGACGGCCATCATGGGTGAGGCAGAGATTGCGATGAGCAAGTCACGGACAAAAGAAGAGTATGTGGAATCGCTGAAAACCATCCTTTCCGGGGCAGAAACTTTGAATGCTACGGTCAATAACTTATTGCAATTATCAAAAGTAACTGCCAATGAAGAGGGTATTCATTACGAAATCCTGCATTTTGATGATTTTCTCATGGAGATCAAAGAGAGCTTTGATTTTCAGAATCCTGACAACAAAGTGAGGATCACTATTGAAAACACTGACGGGGGCAGCTCTTTCCAAGTCAGGGGAAACAGAAATCTGTTGAAAACCGCCATCATCAATATATTCGACAATGCCTGTAAATTTTCCTCTAATAAAGATGTTGAGGTAGTGTTGAAAAAAGATGCTCAAAAACTCATGTTATCGGTCAGGGACCAGGGTATCGGTATATCTGACAAAGATATTGAGCAGATCAAGACACCCTTTTACAGAGGTCAGAATGCTATGCGCATCAAGGGATCCGGCATTGGCCTGTCGCTCAGCTCGAAAATAATCACCCTTCATCACGGTTCGCTGGAAATACATTCTCAGATTGATAAAGGAACGGAAGTTATCATCACCCTGCCCCTTATTTCCACCACTGAATAAATTTTAATCCTATTTTAATTTCAGCCTAATTCCATTCTAATGACCATGTGCTATCATTGCGGAGAATTTTAAAATTATCAAAAAATATGAGTGGAAGGAAGAGTAAAAAACATGGGGTATTTGCGCATATAAAGCAGGATTTACCGGCCAGTATAGTAGTCTTTTTTGTGGCCGTACCCTTGTGTCTTGGTATTGCACTGGCCAGTGGCGCTCCTTTGTTTTCGGGCCTTATAGCCGGTATTGTAGGCGGTATTGTGGTGGGAGCCCTTAGCAATTCTCCCCTTGGAGTTAGTGGCCCTGCGGCAGGCCTGGCAGTTATTGTGCTGGTGGCTATAGAGTCGTTGGGTGCTTTTGAAATTTTCCTCGTCGCAGTTGTACTCGCGGGAATTTTTCAAATCATCATGGGGCTGCTGAAAGGTGGTGTTATCGGGTATTATTTCCCATCATCAGTGATCAAAGGTATGCTGAGCGGTATTGGTATCATCATCTTTCTGAAACAAATACCGCATGCCTTCGGCTACGACGCTGATTATGAAGGGGATCTGGCTTTCAAACAGCCTGATGGGGAAACGACCCTTTCAGCATTAGTAAATATGATGGATTATATCTCTCCCGGCGCTGTGATCGTCAGTGTCATTTCTCTGGCTATCCTTATATCGTGGGAGATGTATTTTACCCATAAGCACAAATTCTTCAGGCTGGTGCAAGGTCCCCTTGTCGCTGTAGTTGCGGGCATTATCTATCAATTGGTCTCTGCACGTTTTTTTCCGGAATTGTCTATCCGGACAGATCACCTCGTAAACGTACCGGTAGCGGAAAGCCTCACGGGATTTTTCAGCCAGTTCACCTTTCCTGCTTTCAGCCACATCACCAACGCCGAAGTATGGGTGGTGGCTATCACCCTGGCAGTAGTTGCCAGTCTTGAGACTTTGCTTTGCGTGGAGGCCACGGATAAACTGGATCCTAAAAAGCGAACTACCAACACCAACCGCGAACTGATGGCACAGGGCACCGGCAATATCCTCTCCGGCCTTATCGGAGGCCTGCCTATCACACAGGTTATCGTGAGAAGTTCGGCAAACATCCAATCCGGCGGACAAACCAAATTGTCTGCCATCCTGCACGGGTTTTTCCTACTTCTCTTTGTCGCACTGATTCCCAATGTCTTGAATATGATTCCTTTGGCAGTCCTTGCATCCATCCTCTTCGTGGTAGGATATAAGCTGGCCAAACCGAGCCTGTTTAAACAAATGTACAGATTGGGCATGAGCCAATTCCTGCCTTTTATTGTCACCATTCTGGGAATTGTCTTTACCGACCTGCTCAGAGGTATTGGCCTAGGTCTGCTGGTAGCTATCGTGGTGTTGTTGCGGAACAGCCTGAAAAATTCACACTTCCTGCATAAGGAGGTGTCAAACAACGGTGAAAAGAAAGTAAAAATGACCCTGGCAGAAGAAGTGTCGTTCCTAAACAAGGGCGCCATATTACGATCCCTAAACAAGTTGCCGGAAGGCACTGAACTGACCATCGATATGAGCAAGTCGGTCAGCATAGATTATGATGTATTGGAGATCATTGACAACTTTAAGAAAACTGCAGATGAAAAAGGCATTAAAATGAGCCTTATCAACAGGGGTGAACGTGAAACAGTGGATTATTAAATGAAAAAAACCATGGAATTTATGAACGTCGATTTAGTAAAAACACAAACCAAAGAAATACAGTCAAACATGACGCCTAATAAGGCCCTGGCCATTCTGATGGCCGGCAATCAACGCTTTCAGAATAATCTGAAAGCCAACCGGGACTTGTTGAAACAGGTAGAGGCGTCAAAGGACGGACAATACCCGTTTGCTGTCATCTTGAGTTGTATTGACTCCAGGGTCTCATCGGAGTTGATCTTTGATCAGGGTGTTGGTGACATCTTCAGTATTCGTATTGCGGGCAACTTTGTGAATGAGGACATATTAGGAAGCATGGAGTTTGCCTGTAAAGTAGCCGGCTCTAAGCTGATCGTAGTACTTGGTCACAGCAAATGCGGTGCGATAAAAGGAGTCTGCGATGATGTGAAACTGGGCAATCTGACTACTATGCTCAGTAAATTGAAGCCAGCCGTGGATGCTGTGGAGCACCCGGCCGAAAAAAGAAATTCTCAGGATCCGGTGTTTGTTGAAAAAGTAACACACACCAATGTATCTCTGACAATAGAGAATATAAAAAAACAAAGCCCTGTACTTAAAGAGTTGTTGGATGATGGAGAAATAGATATAGTCGGGGCGATGTATGATGTGGAAAATGGAAAAGTGGCATTCCTCTAATTCAATTACAGTGAAACTTAACAGTAGTTTTATTGATCAGGTGAACTGTGGAGGGTTAACTATCATTCTCCATTAGAGGAATTTTCCGACTTAGTTAACCCAGTGGGCAGGTTGTGAAAGTTCCCTGCCTCTTCCTTCTCAAACCGCCGGGTAAATGTTATCCGGCGGTTTTTTTATTACCAATATATCATTGCATCCGTTGACAGGGGATTACCGTTTTTTGTAATATTTCATGGCTTCGGGGATCTGGGCTTTGAGATTTTTTATCCTTGTTTCATGTGACGGGTGCGTTGACATAAATTCAGGAGGCTGAGCGCCTTTGCTGCTGGCCGCCATCCGTTCCCAAAATTCAGGTGCCGCCTGAGGGTTGTAGCCCGCCATGGCCATGAAAATCAACCCCATTTTATCGGCCTCCGACTCGTGAAGTCTACTGTAAGGTAACATAAAACCGAGATTAGAAGCCACACCGAATGCTGTGCCGAAAAGTACCCTCGTCTCAGCCGGTTTGTTGGCAAGGGCTACATCCAGTGCGACGCCACCCATTTGCTGCAAAAGGCCCTGACTCATCCGCTCGGCTCCGTGATTTGCCACAGCATGTGCCACCTCATGGCCCATCACAACGGCCACACCTGTCTCATCCTTGCAAATGGGCATGATGCCGGTATAAAAAACAACCTTGCCTCCCGGCATGCACCACGCATTTACTATATCCTCATCGATAAGATTAAATTCCCATGCATATCCTTCCAATTGAGCGGACCACCCGTTTTGGGCCATATAATCTTCAACGGCTTTCTGTATCCTGTGGCCTACCCTTCTGAGCATCTCGACTTGTTTTTTATTGGTCGATAATTTGGAAGTGTCAAGCACTGCCTTATAATTATCAAAACTCATCTGCATAAGTTCACTGTTGGACACCAGGGATAGTTGCTTCCGCCCTGTCACAGGTACGGTGGCACACTGATAGCTGAATAGAGCAACGAATACTAAAAATAGTGTCTTTTTCATAGCGTTAATTTTTCGTTGGTAACAGTACAAAAAAACGTTATAGTGACCGAACATTCAATTGATTAAGGAAAAAGATATGGGATTTTCACAAAAATCATGCATTCGTTTTAATTGCTCAGCCCTGCTTCCTATTTTCGACTCAAAATAGAATTGATATGAAAATCCTTGCCGTCGGTAAAAATTACAGCGCCCACATCAAAGAAATGCACAGTGAGCGCCCTGATGATCCCGTAATCTTTTTTAAGCCCGAAACGGCCGTTCTCAGAAATAATGCGCCGTTCTACTATCCGGAATTTTCAAATGATATCCACTACGAAGTGGAGATATTGCTGCGTATATCCAAAACCGGCAAATACATTGATGAAAAATTTGCTCATAACTATTTCGACGCCATCGGTATCGGCATCGATTTTACTGCAAGAGATATTCAGTGGAAGGCCAAGGAAAAAGGTCTGCCCTGGGCACTTTCCAAAGGATTTGACGGCTCAGCGCCCATCTCCAAATTCATTGATAAATCAAAGTTTGACGATATAAAAAATCTGGGTTTCAGCTTGCTGCTCGACGGAGAGTTAAGGCAACAGGGAAACACATCCAACATGCTGTTTTCTTTTGAAGAAATCATCGCCTATATCTCCAAATTTGTTCTGCTGAAAAAAGGCGACATCATTTATACGGGTACACCCGAGGGCGTCGGGCCTGTAAAGCCAGGTAATAAGCTGGAGGCATTTATTGAGGATGAAAAAATACTGGAAGTTGAGATCAGGTAAAAGCGCGTGGCTGATATTTTTCTTCCTGAACACCTTTTTCCGCCTGACTGCGCAGGATAACCCCTATTTGTTTCCTATCAGGCCGCAGCAACAAAACTACCTGTCGGGCACGATGGGTGAATTGCGAGGTGCACATTTTCATGCAGGCATGGACATCAAAACCTCCGGTACTTCAGGACTGAAGGTTTACGCTGCTGCCGACGGTTACATCAGTCGTATCAAAGTAGACGGTGGTGGCTATGGCAATGCTTTGTACATTGCTCATCCTCAACTCGGCACCACGACAGTCTATGGACATCTGAAAAAATTCAACGACCAAATCGCCGGTTATGTGCTTAAAGCGCAATACAGAAATAAAAAATTCGCCATCGAGCTGTTTCCTGATAAAAAAGCATTTCCCGTAAAAAAAGGGGATGTGATCGCTTTTTCAGGTAACTCAGGAAGTTCGGCAGGGCCCCATCTGCACTTTGAGATTCGCGACATGCAGCAACGACCGCTCAACCCGCTGCAATTCCGGTTTGCCGAAATCAAAGACAATGTGAGTCCGGTCGTGCAAAAGATAGGCCTTAAGACCATGAACAAATACTCCAGGATCAACCATCAGTTCGGCTTCTTTGAATTCACTCCATCACGTATCGGAAATACCTATGCTATTAAAAAACCCATAGAAGTGTATGGGGTGCTGGGTCTTTATGTAATGGGCTTTGACAGGCTCAACGGCGCCTCCAACCGCAATGGTATTCCGCATATATCTGTGACCATGGATGGCAAGCCGCTCATTGGGATCAACATTGACAAGGTGCCATTCAGCAAAACACGACAGATACTGGCATATCGCGACTACAGAATCAAGATGCAGGAAAATAAAAGCTTCCAGAAGCTTTTTGTCGATGACGGCAACACGCTGGATTTTTACATCACCGACGGACGCAAGGGTTTTATCTCTGTAAAGGACACCCTCATACATGAGATTGAGATCATTTTAAAAGACGCTTACGGCAATGCTTCCGAAGTGAGCTTTATGCTCAAAGGATCAAAACCAAAAGTGACAGCAATGAATGATGATCCCGATTTCAAACCGTTCCGATATTACGTGCTCGATAATACCCTCGTCTTCATGGGTATGAAAGCGGAGACAAACGGGTACTTCGCCAATATCTACGCCGACAGAGTGCATTATGAACTGCCGCCCGAGTACTATGTCAATGACTATTCGGTATATCTGTGGGACCTGCGCAACGGCCTGCCGGATTCGATAGAACTGTGTGGTGACAGGATATACCCCGCGCTCGAAGTGGCGGTGCCGTCGGGCAAAGAATTCAAATATTTTCATGACCGTTTTACGCTTCATTTTTTCAGAAGCACCCTATTTGACACATTGTACCTGAAGACCGACTACATCGACGAACTGGATCCCGACAGGGAATATTTTGAGATAAGCGAGGACATATACCCGCTCAGAAAAAACATGGAAATCGTGCTGAAGCCAATGCTCGATTATCCGTTAAAAGAGAAGACCTCGGCCTATTATACCACAGACCTTAAAAATTTTGGGTACCAGGGCGGTGAATGGGATGGCGATAATTTTAGATTCTACACCCGTACGCTGGGCAAATACACCCTGCTGACCGATACGGTGCCGCCGAAAATCAGGGTGGCGCAGCAAAACCGCGATCACTTCCGCTGCTACATCACCGACGACCTGTCGGGGATCAAAGACTACGAACTGCACATCGGCGGGGAGTGGGTGCTGATGAATTATGACCCGAAGCGCAACTACATCTGGACGGAAAAGCTGGACAAAGGCAAGCCTTTCAAAGGTGATTTAGAACTAAAAGTCCGCGACAATGTTAATAATGAAAAGATTTACACCACCACAATAAAATAGCACTATGAAACTGAAACCCGGAAACACAGCGCCGGACTTCACGGCCAAAGACCAGAACGGCAATACCGTCAGATTATCCGATTACAGGGGCAAAAAGGTCGTTCTTTACTTTTATCCCAAAGACAACACCCCAGGCTGCACCGCCGAAGCATGCAACCTGCGCGATAATTATGATGCGCTGCAAAAGGCAGGTTATGTCGTGATCGGCGTGAGTAAAGACAGCGAAAAATCGCATCAGAATTTCATCAAAAAATACGACCTGCCCTTTACCCTTATCGCCGATACCGACCTGCAGGTGCATGAAAAATACGGCACCTGGGTCGAAAAATCGATGTACGGGCGCAAATACATGGGCACGGCCCGCACCACCTTTATCATCGACGAAAACGGCAAGATCGAAGAGATCATCGAAAAGGTAAAAACCAAAGACCACACAGCGCAGATATTGAAGTAGGGAGAGGAGAGCTGGGAGCTGGAAGGGCGAAGCTGGAAGTTTGGTGTCGGAAGCCGAAAAACCGGAGACGGAAGAAGTGAGCTCGAAGCTGGAAATTGGGTGTTGGAGAACGATTAAAATAAATGTTACGTCAGAGCGGTAGCGAAGGGTCTGTTGATGTGGGAACCGGAAGACACGGGAAACCGAAGACGGAAGAGAAGAGCAAGAAGCTGGAAGCTGGAAGCAATAAGCTCGAAGTTGGTGATTGTTATAGCTGAGCTGAAAAACTTCAAATATCATCTATCGTTGGTCGTATGGTCGGTGTTCAGTTCAATTCATTGATTTAAGAACAAGGAACATCGATATGGGATTTAAGATTTTTTCTGCATTTCCAAAAATTTGTATTACTGGCGCGGGTCTTTGCGCTGGACTGAGGACAGCAGATTCGGGCCTACTAAGACGCGAATTGAACACCATTGTACATATGGCATGAAAATATTACAATTTTTTAGCTATTTTAGCTATGAGACACTAACGCCATACTTAATATATAGGGAACGGAGTGCTCTATATATGTACGATAGCCTTAATTAAAGCAAAAATTTGAAGTATGAAACAATTAATTAAGCAAATGACATTATGATAATACAGCAATCAAAACTTAAATCAATATTATACCATTTCTATCCCGGTATATTAATTGCCGTTTTTTTTACTATTACTACCCCATATTTAGTAAAAGAAGGTTTACCACCGCAATTATCAATGCTTCTAGCGATTGTAATCATTGTTGTGCCAGTTTTTTTAATCCATTTGAACAAAGCAAAACAACAAGAAGGACTCAATAGAATAATGGATTTGGTTGTGTATAACAAAATATTACCAACAAAGAAAATAATTCTATATACTATTGGGTTAGTTTTCTTTGCTTTTTTTGTTTATGGCCTTACTCAGCCATTAAATAAAATAATAACAGAAAAATTATTTTATTGGCTTCCAGAGTGGTATAAAGTTAGAGATTTTGAAGGATATTCAAAAACAATAATTATCATAACATTGATTTTAAATCTTTTACTTAATGGATTATTAGCCCCATATTTAGAGGAGTTGTATTTTAGAGGTTACTTACTACCGAGAATGGAGACGTGGGGGAAATATGCACCAGTATTAAGTGCAATTTTGTTTTCATTTTATCATTTTTGGCAACCTCAAATTTATTTAACTCTAATAATTGCATTACTTCCAATGACATATTTAGTTTGGAAAACAAGAAGTTTAAAATTAGCAATTTACACACATTGTGGATTAAATATTGTTGGTGCAATTTTATCTTTTGCAATGTTAACCCAATGAAAATAAAAACTATGGCTAATCGAGTAGACGGCTGACGGCCATTTGACCGCCAATGCGCCCCTGCCTTGCAGGTAGGTCTCACACCCATCGGCCACTATAGGCTTGCCGACGGCGAGGCACCAAGCATACGGGTCTCGTACTTGGTGGTTCATTAACTTGACCTCTTTGCATTTGATAGTATTCCCCTTTCGGCGCCGATACTCAAAAACTTCAAAAACCTTCAATCGTTGATCTTCTGTTCGGTGTTCAATTAAATTCATTGAATTTTGGCGCCTTTGCGTGAAAGTTAGAAGCATGAAGCTCGAAGGGGGAAGCGAGAAGTCGGGACACAGAGGACGGGAGTCGGGGAACCGAACTGCAATGTCGCGAGCTTATTCTTTAAAAATCACCCATTTTTCATATATCCGCATCACTATCCCATCAAAACCCTTTTTGTCGTACCTTTAGGGTATGATCAGGCGTTATCGTTTTATGACCCGGAAAATCATCCTTTTTTCATGGATAGCCGTGCTGATCCTGTGGAGTGCTGCCGTTTTTGCGCAGGTGCCGCAACAAAGGCTGCCCGAAAAAACGCGCATTCTCTTCCTGCTGGACGGCTCGGGCAGCATGCTCGCCAGATGGGAAAACACTCACAGGATCAACGTGGCCAAAAAACTGCTGTCAGACCTGGTTGACTCGCTCCGCACCGATGATCACCTGGAACTGGCGCTCCGGCTCTACGGCCATCAGTTTGACCGCCGTCTGCGCAAGTGCCACGACACAAAGCTCGAAGTGCCCTTCGCCCCCCAAAACCATGACAAAATCATCAATTTCCTCAGGACCCTGAGCCCGAAGGGCGTCACCCCCATCGCCTACGCGCTGGAGCAGGCTGCCGGTGATTTCCCGTCGGGCGACAAGGCGCGTAACATCATCATTATCATCACCGACGGCATCGAATCGTGCGACGGCGACCCGTGCGCGGTGTCGCTGGCATTACAGAAAAAAGGCATTTTTCTCAAGCCATTCATCATCGGCATCGGCATGGACAAGAAGTTTGAAGATCAGTTCGGCTGCATGGGCTCGTTTTACGATGCGGCCAAGATCCATGAATTTCGCAAGGCGCTCAGCAAGGCCGTCCACCAGAG
>WGED01000396.1 GCA_015492915.1 Cyclobacteriaceae bacterium | reverse complement strand
TATCCACTCCATTTTAGAATTTAAGGTTGCTTCTTGCTCAGAATAAGGCAACAGCAATTGCCATTATATCACGAAGGCACAACGGAATTAAAAGGGGACGCTACCCTTTTTATGCTGAACTTAAAGTTTAATCACAAGCGGGCCGTTCATCGTTCGATGGTGGTTCAGGAAAATAATTATTTCAGAAAGTAAGCCGCCTAATGTTTGTTGGTGGTACCATAATCGTAATATCAAATTAACAGGGATGGTTTGTGTGGCGCATCTACGTTCTTTTTTTGCCTTTGCCGCTTTGGCATTGGCATATTTTCCGCATTGTTGGGCTGTTACAGTGAGTGTGCCTGATGACTATGAAACTATTCAGGCAGCGATTATTGCGATTGAAGATGATCCTGATCCTGATTTTGATAATGTCATCGAGGTGGCGCGCGGGGTGTACCGCGAAACCCTTACGATGACGGGCGGTGATGCCATCACAATTGTTGGTGAGGAGGCCGCAGCCACCTTCCTGGAGGCGGAGAATGAGGGTGAGGCAATTCTCTCCATAAAAGATGCCAGCGATGTTATCGTGCGCAATTTTACGTTCAGAAATGGAAGCCTGGGTATTGATTTAAACAACAGCGATGTCATTATTGGCAGTAATATTTTTCGCTTGGGGAACAATGGAAATGCCATCAACAGTGATGCATTAACCAATGCCGATATTATCAATAACACCTTTTATGATAACAACATAGCAGTTAGTCGAGGTGATGAAGCCACAGAGATCAGAAATAATATTTTCGACAACAATAATGTCGCCATATCCCCTGATACTTTGATTGGACTGGTGAGTTATAATTGTTTCAACGGTAACGGTGATGACGGAGTGGTGGGCATTTCGGCTGTATCCAATGAAGACCCACTTTTTGTCAATATCAGCCTTGGTGATTTCCATTTAAAGGAAAATTCACCTTGCATTGATAACGGCGATGGTACGGATTTTATTGATGACACCACCGCAGACATGGGGGCATACGGGGGTGATTATGCCGATGTGTTTCCTTTCAAGGTTCAAAACGTTGCTGTCATTGATGCTTCCGCCAGCGAGAATACACCTTCAGTCACCATCTCTTGGTCTGCAAACGAGTCATACCGTATCACAAATAGTATGAATCCCGGCGGTTATATGCTGCATTATGATTCCGACCAGTCGGGCCCACCATATGACGGAGACGATGCCCTGTTTTCACCCATCGATGTGGGAAATGTAACGGCCTATACAATTAAAGATCTGACACGAGAAAGCATTGACCTTTCGGTACCCGTTATCAATAGCATAACAGTATCAAACCAGACCCTGAATATTTCCTGGAGTGCGGCGCCATCGGCAACGGGGTATCGGCTTTTCTATGGCGTGAATGATTTCGACGGAAAACCAATTGATGTGGGGGACGTAACCGCTTATGGTCTCAGTGGTTTGACGAATGGCGTGACTTATAATATTGCAGTGTCGGCACTTTATCAAAAAACTTATTATTTCAGTGTAACGGCGTATGACAATACGGAAGATCCGGGCCATACAAGTGATTACTCGGATGAAAAATCGTTTATTATGGGGAGTGAGTTGTCCGCAGTGATGACTGGCACCCCCGAAGCCGTTATGCCTTTTCCGTTATTGCCCGATGAAGGTTGTTTTATCGCAACCGCGGCATTTGGTTATTATGATGCGCCACAAGTACAACTGCTAAGAGATTTTCGTGATCGCTATTTATTAAGTCATTCCCCTGGCCGGTGGTTTGTGAAGCAGTACTATACTTACGGTCCCAAGGCGGCGCGTTATATCAATTTACACCCGGAATGGAAGCCAGCAGTCAGGGTGGCATTGTTGCCTTTGATCGCAGTGGCGTGGGTTTTGTTTGAGGCTTCATGGTTTGTTCAGGCTGTGATTGGCATGATGGGGTTGATGATGTTTTCTGCATTGTACCTATGGCGTAAAAAGCGGGCATCAGCACCAATCATCCATGCCAGAGAAGTTTTCTCATAATGCTTGGTTTTTCTGATTTTTTTAATACACACAAAGCGGTATTGATTGCTTGGCTCGTTTTTATCTGTCTATTGTTACCAATGATTTCGCTGGCAAAAGATGAATCGCTACCACCACACTGGTCCCTTGAACTTAAAGTGGGCAGATTTGAATCTGCGTTGGAGGGGTGGGATACCTATTACGATGAGAACCCTTCTCAATTTGATATTGGCTGGTCATATGAAATATTTCGACCACTGGAAATCGGTTTGTCGCTGGGACGAATGACAACAGGTGGTGCTGGCGATTTCCCCCTGAACCAAAGTATAGGTGGTGAGGTGGATTTTATGCTGGTTCCGCTGCATGTTTCATTACTGTACCGCTTTGTGCTTTACGAAAACCAACTGTTTGTGCCATATATTGGCGGGGGCTGGACTCGTGTTTATTATCGACAGAAAACCGAAGATGGTAAAAAATTTGAGGGCTCCCATGATGGCAGTCATCTTAAGGTGGGTATCCAGTTTTTATTGAATTCCATTGATAAAAGAAGGGCACGCACTCTGCGACAAAAATGGGGTATAGAAAATACATATCTGTTTTTAGAGGCCCTGTCCTTTGTGGCAAAAGAGGATCAAATCGACCTGGGTGGTGATAGTATCTCGCTAGGTTTGTTGATGGAATACTGAGTAGGGGGGGGGCAGAACCAACCTTTTGCTTAAGTGGCCAAATTGGTTATACCGCTACATTTCATATTTTTAGCGGCGATTGTTTATTATCAGGGTTTCTTCAACATTATCCCTTTTTGACGGATGGCTTACATGCCTGAACCCCGGTCATATCCGGCCGGGAACTTCTCTTAAGACTCTTAGTGGTAAACGACATTTCCTTCATCCTATTGGTCAGTTTACCCGATAAAATTCTGCCAATCCCCTTGATGCTCGCGGAAAATCACTCATTGATTAAACCACAAATACATAACAGTATACTTTTCATATTTCCTGCGTGTTGATTTGTCATAAGGAGGTTAAAAAAACGCTCGTCAAATTTTATCTTGCGGGAATATTTGCCAGTTTTATTAGGGCTTTTTTGAGTGAATATACCCGTGGCGTTTGATTTGTTCTGTTGTCACACTTTAGCTTTCACATTATTCAATACTAATAACAAGGACTATGCCAATGGCTATTTTAATACATAAACAGGTGTACAAAAATCTTTTACAACCTGCAACCCTGTTCGTTTTGCTGTTATTTGCCTTTCCCGCCAAGGCGGACCAAACTTTTTCCGATATATTTATATTTGGTGACAGTATGTCTGACACCGGAAATTTAGCATCTATTATTGGTGACTTCCCACC